>NZ_JAKRLB010000004.1:0-150665 GCF_022664405.1 Micrococcus luteus
GCCCGCCGCGCGGCCGACCCCGTGACCCAGCCCGCCGTGGCCGGCGCCGCGCTGACCGGCGCCGGCGGCCACGCCGCCGCCCCGTCCACGGGCGTCCAGGAGGCCGCGGCCGCCGCCGTCGCGGACCCGCAGGCTCCGACCACTGCACCCACGGACACGGCCCCGACCCACCGCCCGCACGAGCAGAAGGGGGACGCCCGATGAGCGCGACCGCCGCCCGGCCCCACGCCGACGTCGTCCGCCCCGAGGCCGCCGAGCCCGCCCGGGTCGTGGTCCGGCACTGGACCACCCCGATCGCCCTGACGATCCTGACCCTGCTGGCCCTGGCCGTCTTCGCCCTCGGCGCCCCCGAGGCGGCGGCGACCTTCCGACTCTCGAACGCGTCCGACGCCGTCGTGCTCCCGGACCTGACCGCCGACCCCGTGCTGGGGGGCTGGCTGCTCGTCGGGCTCATGGCGGTGCTGACCGCGGTGGCCTGGCTGGCGACCCTGCGCTCGGGGCGCACCCCCGGCTGGGCCGCGGCCCTGTTCGCCGTCGCCTTCGTGGCCGCGTTCCTCATCTGGGTGATCGGCTCGGCGGACAACACCACCGTGTTCCTCACCGGCCTGATCGCCGGCTCGTTCGCGCTGGCCGTCCCGCTGATCTTCGGCTCGATGGCCGGCATCCTGGCCGAGCGCTCGGGCGTGGTGAACATCGCGATCGAGGGTCAGCTGCTGGCGGGCGCGTTCACGGCCGCCGTCGTCGGCACCGCCACCGGCTCGCCCTGGGCGGGCCTGGCCGCCGCGATCGTGGCCGGCGTCCTCGTGTCCTGGCTGCTCGCCGTGTTCTCGATCAAGTACCTGGTCAACCAGGTGATCGTCGGCGTCGTGCTCAACGTGCTCGTGGCCGGCCTGACGAGCTTCCTGTACTCCACCGTCCTCACCGGCGGGGACACCGAGCTCAACGCGCCGCCGCACTTCCCGAACCTGCGGATCCCGGGCCTGGCGGACATCCCCGTGCTCGGGCCCATCCTGTTCAACCAGACGATCCTGGGCTACGCGATGTACCTGCTCGTCATCGCGCTGTGGTTCGCCCTGTTCCGCACCCGCTGGGGCCTGCGCGTGCGCGCCGTGGGCGAGCACCCCAAGGCCGCGGACACCGTGGGCATCGACGTGAACCGCACGCGGTACGCCGCCGTCCTGCTGGGCGGCGCGGTGGCCGGCATGGGCGGGGCGTTCTTCACGCTCGTCTCCGCGTCGTCCTTCACCAAGGAGATGACGGCGGGCCAGGGCTTCATCGCGCTCGCGGCCGTGATCTTCGGCCGCTGGAACCCGATCGGCGCGTTCTTCGCGGCGCTGCTGTTCGGCTTCGCCACCAACATGCAGTACGTCCTGGCGATCCTCGGCACCCCGGTGCCGAGCCAGTTCATGGCGATGCTCCCGTACCTCGTCACGGTGTTCGCCGTGGCCGGCCTCGTGGGCCGCTCGCGCGGCCCGGCCGCCTCGGGCGTGCCGTACGTGAAGGAGTAGCCGTGGCGGACGGGCAGCACACGACGACGGCGCCGCGCGTGGACTGGGACCGGCTGCGGGCCGCGGCCCTGGCCGCCACGGAGCACGCCTACGTGCCCTACTCGGGGTTCCGGGTGGGCGCCGCCGCGCTCACCGACGACGGCCGCCTCGTCTCGGGCTGCAACATCGAGAACGCGTCCTACGGGCTGACCCTGTGCGCCGAGTGCGCGCTGCTGGCCGACCTGCGCATGGGCGGGGGCGGCCGACTGGCCGCGTTCGTGTGCGTGGACGGCGAGGGCGTGCTCACCATGCCCTGCGGGCGGTGCCGCCAGCTGCTGTACGAGTTCCGCGCCCCCGGGCTCGTGCTGCTCACCCCGGCGGGGGAGCGGGGGATCGACGCGGTGCTGCCGGACGCCTTCGGCCCGGCCGACCTGGAGCGGGCGGACCGTCCCTGACCTGCGGCGCGCTCCCGGGCCCGCTCGCTAGAGTCGGAGGCTGACCGTCGCAGCCGTCCTCCGAGGAGAACCCCATGACCGCGCAGCCGCAGGCCGAGCCCTTCGACGCCGTCGAGGTGATCCGCACCAAGCGGGACCGGGGGACGCTGTCCCCCGAGCAGATCGACTGGGTGGTGGACGCGTACACCCGCGGCGTGGTGGCGGACGAGCAGATGTCCGCCCTGGCCATGGCGATCCTGCTCAACGGCATGGACCGCGCCGAGATCGCCCGCTGGACGGACGCGATGATCGCCTCGGGCGAGCGCATGGACTTCGGCGGGCTCACCACCCCGGACGGCCGCCCCCTGGCCACCGCGGACAAGCACTCCACCGGCGGCGTGGGGGACAAGATCACCCTGCCGCTGGCCCCTCTCGTGGCCTCCTTCGGGGTGGCGGTGCCGCAGCTGTCCGGCCGCGGCCTCGGGCACACCGGCGGCACCCTGGACAAGCTCGAGGCGATCCCCGGGTGGCGGGCCGACCTCAGCAACGAGGCGATGCTGCGCCAGCTCTCCGAGGTGGGCGCCGTGATCTGCGCCGCCGGCTCGGGCCTGGCCCCGGCGGACAAGCGCCTGTACGCCCTGCGCGACGTCACCGGCACGGTGGAGGCCATCCCGCTGATCGCCTCCTCGATCATGTCCAAGAAGATCGCCGAGGGCACCGGCGCCCTCGTGCTGGACGTCAAGTGCGGCTCGGGCGCCTTCATGAAGGACGAGGCGTCCGCCCGCGAGCTGGCCCGGACCATGGTGGACCTCGGCCGGGACGCCGGGGTGGACACCTCGGCGCTGCTCACGGACATGTCCGTGCCCCTGGGCCGGACGGCCGGCAACGCCCTCGAGGTCCGCGAGTCGGTGGAGGTGCTCGCCGGCGGCGGCCCGGCCGACGTCGTGGAGCTCACCGTGGCGCTCGCCGCCGCGATGCTCGCCGGCGCCGGGGTCACGGACGTGGACCCGGCCGAGCACCTGGCCAACGGCCGGGCGATGGACGTGTGGAACCGGATGATCGAGGCCCAGGGTGGCGACCCGCGCGCGGACCTCCCGACGGCGGCCCACACCGAGGACGTCGTCGCGGAGACGGACGGCGTCCTCACCGAACTGGACGCGATGGCCGTGGGCCTGGCCGCGTGGCGCCTCGGCGCCGGGCGGGAGCGGCAGGGCCAGGCCGTCCAGGCCGCGGCCGGCGTCGAGGTGCACGTGCGCCCCGGCGAGCGCGTGGGCCGGGGCCAGAAGGTCCTGACCCTGCACACGGACACGCCGGAGCGCTTCGAGCGGGCGAAGGCCGCGCTCGCCGGCGGCTGGGCCGTCGGCGAGCTCGACGACGCCGCCGCCCGGACCCTGCGCGAGCGCTCCGTGATCCTGGACCGGATCGGCTGACCGGATGCTCGCGTGGCTCGAGGGGGCGATCCTCCACGCCTCCGCGCAGTGGTGGGTCCTGCCGCTGACGCTGCTGCTGTGCCTGCTCGACGGCATCGTGCCGATCTTCCCGTCGGAGTCGGTGCTGGTGGCCCTCGGTGCGATCGTCCGCGACGGGCATCCGTTCTCCCTGTGGGCGCTGTGGGGGGTCGGCTTCGCGGGCGCGTTCCTGGGGGACGTGGCCGCGTACGCGATCGGCCGTGCCGTGGGCGTGGAGCGGTTCCGGTGGATGCGGCTGCGGCGGGTGCGGGCCACGGTCGAGGTCGCCCGGCACCACCTGCACAGTCACGGCGCGCTGCTGCTGTTCACCGCCCGGTTCATCCCCGGCGGCCGCGTGGCCCTGAACTTCACCGCCGGCGCCACCCGCTATCCGCCGGTGCGGTTCGTGGCGCTGGACCTGCTCTCCACGGCCAGCTGGGCCGCGTACTCGATCATGATCGCGCGCCTGACCGCGGGCTGGCTGGAGAACCCGGTGCTGCAGATCGCCGTCTCCGTGACGGGTGCCGCGCTCGTGGGCCTGCTGCTGGACCGTCTGCTCAAGGCCCTGCTGCGCCGCCGGCTGGGCGCCGGGGTGAAGGGCCTCACCCTGGCCGAGCAGGAGGCCCTGCGCTGAGCGCCCTGCCGTAGAGTGACGCCCGTGACGACGACGCAGCTTCCGGACACCGCATCCCCCTCCCCGCTCGAGGTCGACCTGGCCGTCCTGCCCAAGGTCTCCCTCCATGACCACCTCGACGGCGGCCTGCGCGTGGGCACCGTCCTCGACCTGGCCCGCGAGGCCGGTGTCGAGGTCCCCGCGGACACCGTCGAGGGCCTGGCCGAGTGGATCGCCGAGCACGCCAACGGCGAGTCCCTCGAGAAGTACCTGCAGGTCTTCGCCCTGACCACCGCCGTGATGCAGACCCGCGAGCAGCTGCGCCGCGTGGCCCGCGAATTCGTCGAGGACCTGGTCGCCGACGGCGTCGTCTACGGCGAGATCCGCTGGGCCCCCGAGCAGCACCTGGCCGGCGGGCTGAGCCTGGACGAGGCGGTCGAGGCCGTGCAGGCCGGCCTGGACGAGGCGGTCGAGGCCGCCGACGCCGCGGGCCACGTGATCCGCGTGGGCCAGCTGGTCACCGCGATGCGGCACGCCGACCGGGCCCAGGAGATCGCCGAGCTGGCCGTGCGCCACCGCGAGGCCGGCGTCGTGGGCTTCGACATCGCGGGCGCCGAGGCCGGGTTCCCGCCCTCCCGCTTCGCCGACACCTTCACGTGGCTGGCCGCCCACCACCTGCCCGTCACCGTGCACGCGGGCGAGGGCGACGGGCTCGACTCCGTCCGCTCGGCCCTCGTGGACGGCCGCGCGCTGCGCCTGGGCCACGGCGTGCGCCTGGCCGAGGACATCTCGGTGGAGTACGGCGGCGTGGACGAGGACGGCGAGCAGCTGGACGAGCTGACCGGCCTCGTGGACCTGGGCGAGACCGCCGCGTGGGTGCGGGACCGGCAGATCGCCCTGGAGGTCTGCCCGTCCTCGAACCTGCAGACCGGCGCGGTGGACGCCGCGGCGGGCATCGCGGGCCATCCCATCGACCTGCTCGTGCAGCTCGGCTTCCGCGTCACCGTGAACACGGACAACCGGCTCGTCTCGGACGTGTCCCTGACCGACGAGCTCTACCTGCTCGCCGAGACCTTCGGCTACTCGCTCTCCGAGCTGCTGGACCTGCAGCTCAACGCCGCCGAGGCCGCCTTCCTGCCCGTGGACGAGCGCGAGGACCTCGCCGAGATCCTCGTGGCCGGCTGGGGCGAGGTCATCTCCGGCGACGCCGTCGGCCCGGTCCTCGAAGAGCTGGACGACGAGGACGAGGACGACTGATCCGCCCGTGAGCGCGAGTGTGGACCGTCTGGTGGCGGTGGTCGAGGCACTGCGCGACCACTGTCCGTGGACGGCCGCGCTCACGCACGCCGACCTCGCCGAGTACCTCGTGGAGGAGGCGTACGAGGCGGTGGCGGAGATCGAGTCCCGCGACGCCGCCGCGTGGGCCGACGTGCCCGCGCGTCGGGCCGACGGCGCGTACCCCGCCCTGGCCGCCGAGCTCGGGGACGTCCTGTTCCAGGTGGTCCTGCACGCCGCCGTCTCCCGGGCGCCGGGCGCCCCGGCGGAGACGGCCGGGTTCCGCCTGGACGACGCCGCCGACGCCCTCACCGCCAAGATGATCCGGCGCAACCCGCTCGTGCTCACCCCCGAGGGCGGCCTGCGCCCGGCCGAGGAGCTCGCCGCCGTCACGCCCGAGGCCGTCGAGCTGGCCTGGGAGCGGGTCAAGGCGCGGGAGCGGGCCGCCGCGGGGCTCTCGTCCGCCGCCCCGGCCCACGGCGACGGCGGCACCGGCCCGGGCCTCGACGTCGGCGGCATCCCGGCCCGGCTGCCGGCGCTGGCCGCCGCCGCGAAGGTGGTCGACCGCGCGGCCCGGCAGGAGCCGGACCCGCTCGCCGCGCACGTCCCGGCGCCGGCCGCCGAGGCGGGGGAGCGCCCGGCGGCGGTGTGGCCCGACGAGGCCGCGCTCGGGGCGGAGCTGTTCGCGCTGGTGCGCCGGGCCCGGGCGGCGGGGCTCGACCCCGAACGGGCCCTGCGCACCACGGTGGCGCGGGTGCGTGCGGGGGACTGGTCGGCCCTGCGCCCGTCCGGCTGACGCGGCGCCGCTCCGGCCCGGCCGCAGCCCCGACCGCGCCCCAGCGACATCGCAGCAGGGGGGAACGGCGGTCTTGTCGCCGGCGCGCGGCCGCCTGGAACCGGAGGTCCCCGCTAGGCTGAGGCCGTGTCCACGCCGCGGGCACGACTTCCGACTTCGATTGAAGGAGACCCGTCCATGGCCCTGATCGACGCCATCCACGCTCGCGAGATCCTCGACTCGCGCGGCAACCCCACCGTCGAGGTGGAGGTGCTGCTCACCGACGGCTCCCTGGGCCGGGCGGCCGTGCCCTCGGGCGCGTCCACCGGCGAGTTCGAGGCGGTCGAGCGCCGTGACGGGGACAAGAAGCGCTACGGCGGGAAGGGCGTGCTGGACGCCGTCGCCGCGGTCGAGGGCATCGCGGAGGAGCTCGAGGGCGAGTTCGCCGCGGACCAGCGCGCCGTGGACCGCGCGATGCGGGACCTGGACGGCACCCCCAACAAGGGCACGCTGGGCGCGAACGCGATCCTGGGCGTGTCGATGGCCGTCGCCGTGGCCGCCGCGCAGGCCTCCGACCTCATGCTCTACAAGTACCTGGGCGGCCCGAACGCCCACGTGCTGCCCGTGCCGATGATGAACATCCTCAACGGTGGCGCCCACGCGGACTCCAACGTGGACATCCAGGAGTTCATGATCGCCCCGATCGGCGCCCCGTCCTTCCGCGAGGCCCTGCGCTGGGGCACCGAGGTCTACCACGCCCTGAAGACCGTGCTGCAGGAGAAGGGCCTGTCCACCGGCCTGGGCGACGAGGGCGGGTTCGCCCCGTCCCTGGAGTCCAACCGGGCCGCCCTGGACCTCATCGCCGAGGCCGTGACGAAGG
Organism: Micrococcus luteus; assembly: GCF_022664405.1. Classification (NCBI taxonomy): domain Bacteria; kingdom Bacillati; phylum Actinomycetota; class Actinomycetes; order Micrococcales; family Micrococcaceae; genus Micrococcus; species Micrococcus luteus. The sequence continues at coordinate 6,913 of NZ_JAKRLB010000004.1, forward strand.
CCGGCTACCGCCTGGGCGAGGACATCGCGCTGGCGCTGGACGTCGCCTCCTCCGAGTTCTTCGACAAGGGCTCCTACACCTTCGAGGGCCAGCAGCGCTCCGCCGAGGAGATGGCCGCCTACTACACCGAGCTGGTGGACAACTACCCGATCGTCTCCATCGAGGACCCGCTCGACGAGGACGACTGGGACGGCTGGCAGCACCTGACCGCGCAGCTGGGCGATCGCGTCCAGCTGGTGGGCGACGACCTGTTCGTCACCAACGTGGAGCGGCTGCAGCGCGGCATCGACGAGAAGGCCGGCAACGCCCTGCTCGTGAAGGTCAACCAGATCGGCTCCCTGACCGAGACCTTCGACGCGATCGCCCTGGCCCAGCGCCACATGTTCCACTGCATGATCTCGCACCGCTCGGGCGAGACCGAGGACACGTTCATCGCGGACCTCGCGGTGGCCACCAACGCCGGCCAGATCAAGACCGGCGCCCCGGCCCGCTCGGACCGCGTGGCCAAGTACAACCAGCTGCTGCGCATCGAGGAGGACCTGGCCGACGCCGCCGTCTACGCGGGCCGCTCCGCCTTCCCGCGCTTCCGCGGCTGACCGTCCCCGACGACGACGCGCGGGCCCGCCCGGATCCCTCCGGGCGGGCCCGCGTCCGTCCCGGGGGCGGCCAGGAGCCTGCCAGGGGCGGGCAGTAGGCTGGGAGGGTCCCCGCCACGCGTCCGAAGGAGTCCGCGATGAGTCCGCGCCGCCCCCGCGTGCCCCGTGTCGACCCGACGACGGGCGCCCCGCGCCGGACCGCCGTCGCGGCCCCGGCGGCCCCGACGACGGCCTCCCCGAAGGCGGACACGCCCACGCCGACCCCCGCGGCCCCCACGCCGGCGCCCGCGGCGACGGACGCAGAGGTCATCGACCTGCAGAGCGTCCAGGAGCGCCGCCAGGCCGGTCACCCCGGACACCTGGACGGGCACCCGGACGCGGACCGGGCCGACACGGCCCCCGCCGGGGACACCGCCGCCCCCGCATCCCCGTCGGCACCCCCGCGCCGCACGGCTCCGGCCCGCCCGGCCGGGCGTCGGCCCCGGCCCGCCCCCCGCCGCGCCGCATCCGCCGCCGCCACGGCCGCCCGCCGTCGGGCCCCGCTGCCGGAGCCGGTGCCGGCCCGGCAGATCACGGGCCGCTCGCTCATCGTCGTCGCCGTGCTGCTGGTGGCCGCCGTCCTGGTGGCGCCCACGCTGCGCGCGTTCCTGAACCAGCAGCTGGAGATCTCGGCCGCGCGCGAGGAGATCGCCACCATGCAGGCCCAGCGCGAGGACTACGAACGGCGGATCCAGCTGTGGGACGATCCCGCCTACGTGACCCAGCAGGCGCGTGAGCGTCTCGAGCTGGTCATGCCGGGGGAGACCCTGTACTCCGTGACGGGGCGGCCCTCCGAGACCGACACCGAGGCCGAGGACACGCCCGCCGCCGGCGCGGACGAGGTCGTCAACACCCGCCTGCCGTGGGCCGAGGGCCTGTGGGACTCGGCCGTCCGCGCCGGGCTCGAGTGAACCCCGCGTCCCGCCCCCGCCCGCACCACCCCCGCACCCCCGAGGACACCATGACCGTCAGCCCCCGCCCCGCCCAGGACCGCACCGTCACCGGGCAGGACCTGGACACCCTGTCCCGCCAGCTCGGCCGCCCGGTCCGGGACGTCGTGGAGATCGGTGCCCGCTGCGTGTGCGGCAACCCCCTCGTGGCCACCACCGCGCCGCGGCTCTCCAACGGCATCCCGTTCCCCACGACCTTCTACCTGACGCACCCCGTGCTGACGGCGGCGGTCTCGCGCGTGGAGGCGGACGGGGAGATGGCGCGCATGAACGACCGCCTCGCCCAGGACCCCGCGCTCGCGGCCGCGCACCGCGCGGCGCACGAGGCCTACATCGCCGAGCGGGACCGGGTCGGGGCCGAGGCCGGCACGGGGCCCGTCCCGGAGATCGCCGGGGTCTCGGCCGGCGGCATGCCCGAGCGCGTGAAGTGCCTGCACGCCCTCGTGGGCCACGCGCTCGCGGCCGGGCCGGGGGTGAACCCGCTCGGTGACGAGGCGATCGCCCTGGTGGCCCCGTGGTGGACGCCCGAGGTCTGCGCGTGCGAGGGCGCGTGGGACGAGGCCGCGGCGGTGCCCACGAAGGACCTGTCCCGGCACGTGAGGCACCTCGAACGCGTCGCCGCGCTCAAGGAGGTCACGGTGGCCGGCGTGGACTGCGGCACGAACTCCATCCGCCTGCTGATCTCCCGGCCGGCCGGGACGGATGAGACCACCGGCGCCGTGGCCGACCCGACGGCGCCGCTGGCCGACGTCGTGCGCGAGATGCGCGTGGTGCGCCTGGGCGAGGGCGTGGACGCCACCGGCGCGTTCTCCGACGCCGCGCTGGAGCGCACCTTCGCGGCGGTGGACGAGTACGCCCGCCTGGTCCAGCGCCACCACGCCGGCCGGGTCCGGTTCGTGGCCACCTCCGCCAGCCGGGACGTCTCCAACCGGGCCGCGTTCGTCGACGGCGTCCGGGAGCGGCTCGGCGTCGAGCCGGAGGTCGTCTCGGGCGCCGAGGAGGCCGCCCTGTCCTTCGCGGGCGCCGTCTCCGCCGTCGAGACCGCGGACCTGGGCCCGGAGGACCTCGTGCTCGTCGTGGACCTCGGCGGCGGCTCCACCGAGCTGGTCGTCGGCACGCCTGCGGGCGAGGTCGTGGGCGCGGTCAGCCTGGACATGGGCTGCGTGCGGTTCACCGAGCGTCATCTGCGCTCCGACCCCCCGACGTCGGACGAGGTCGCCGCGGCCCGCGCGGACGCCCGCCGCCTCCTCGACGACGCCGCCGCCCGCCTGCCGCTGGAACGCGTGGCGCGCGTGGTCGGCGTGGCCGGCTCGGTGACCACCGTGACCGCCGAGGCCCTCGGGCTCAGCACGTACGAGCCCGAGGCCATCCACGGTGCGCGCCTGCCGATCGCCGAGTTCCGCGCGGCGGCGGAGGGCCTCGTGGCGGCGACCCGGGCCGAACGCGCCGAGCGGGGGTTCATGCACCCGGGACGGGTGGACGTGATCGGCGCGGGCGCGCTGCTGTGGAGCACCGTCCTGGAGCGGGTGGCCGAGGTCGCGGGCGTCACCGAGGCCTGGGCGAGCGAGCACGACATCCTGGACGGGATCGTGCTCTCGCTGCGGTCCTGACCACGACGGCGGAGAGTGGAGGGGCCGGGCCCGTGCGTGCGTAGACTGGCGGTATGTCTCTCACTCCTGAACTGTCTCCCAAGCCGCGCCTGCTGATCGTCGGCGGCGGCTACGCCGGGTTCCATGTCGCCCGCGAGCTGCAGAAGAAGGTCGCCGAGCGCGGCGGCGTCGTGACCGTCGTCGACCCCCGCCCGTACATGACGTACTACCCGTTCCTGCCCGAGGTCGTGGGCGGCCACATCGAGGGCCGCCACGTGAACGTGGACCTGCAGACGCACCTCAAGGACGCCGAGGTCGTCCGCGGCGCCGTCGTGTCCGTGGACCACGCCGGCCGCACCGCCGTGGTGCGCGGCGAGGGCGGCGACGAGTTCGAGATCCCGTACCAGGACATCGTGATGACCGCGGGCGCCGTGACCCGCGTGTTCCCCATCCCGGGTCTGGGCGAGCAGGGCATCGGTCTGCGCTCGGTCGAGGAGGCCGTCCAGCTGCGCAACCAGATCCTGGAGCGCCTGGACGCCGGTTCCCTGATGACGGACGCCGAGGAGCGCAAGCGTGCCCTGACCTTCGTGGTGGTGGGCGGCGGCTTCGCCGGGATCGAGGCCATCGCGGAGATGGAGAACCTCATCCGCAACGCCGTGGAGCGCAACGAGCGCCTCTCCCAGTCGGAGATCCGGATCGTCCTCGTCGAGGCCATGGGCCGCATCATGCCCGAGGTCTCCGAGGAGCAGGCCCAGGGCGTGGTGGAGCACCTGAAGGACCGCGGCATCGAGGTCCTGCTCAACACCTCGCTGGGCGACGCCACGGACGGCGTCATGAAGCTCGTGGCCATGCCCTCCAAGGAGGAGGCGGAGACCTTCGCGGCGGACACCCTCGTGTGGTGCGCCGGCGTGGTGGCCAACTCCGTGGTCAAGAGCACCGACTTCCCGGTGGACGACCGCGGCCGCGTGGAGGCCACCCCCACCCTGCAGATCAAGGACGGCGAGGCCGGCGCGCTCGAGGGTGCGTGGGCCTGCGGCGACGTCTCCGCCGTGCCGGACCTGACCGGGGCCGGCCCGGGCGGCTTCTGCGTCCCGAACGCCCAGCACGCCATCCGTCAGGCCAAGCGTCTGGCCGCCAACTACATGGCCGTGCGCCACGGCGAGGGCGAGGTGCAGGAGTACGTGCACAAGTCCCTGGGCACCGTGGCGGGGCTGGGCTTCGGCCGCGGCGTGGGCAACCCGCTGGGCACCAAGATCGCCGGCATCCCGGCGTTCCTGGCCCACCGCGGCTACCACGGCTACGCGATGCCCACCCTGGAGCGGAAGTTCCGCATCCTGTCCGGCTGGGTCGCCGAGACCCTGTTCGGCCGTGACTCCACCTCGGTGGCGGGCCTGGACACCCCGTTCAACCCGTTCCGCCGCGCCGCGGGCGTCGAGCTCGAGCCCGGCCGCTTCGAGCGGCAGCGGGCCCTCGAGTCCTCGAAGGGCTGATCCCGCAGCCAGCGGGCCGCCGGCCCCGTCCGAGCGCATCGGGCGGGGCCGGCGTCGTCCGCACCCGGGCCCGCGTCCACGGGCCCGCCACGCCCCCGTGGCCCAACTGGCAGAGGCGGCCGACTTAAAATCGGCGTGTTGCGGGTTCGAGTCCCGCCGGGGGCACCACGCGTCTCCCCGCGCGCCTCGCTTCTGCGCCCACCGTGAACAGCCGGTGAACCGGCGCGGATCCACGCTCCGACCCCGCGCGCGGATGCACGCGTCCCGATAGGATGGTGCGGGAACCCCGGGGCACGAACGCGGCTCACTGCGGCGGCGTGCGACCGGGCCGACTCGACCCGAAGGAGTGAGCCGTGGCGAATCCGGTCATGAACTCTCAGAACTTCCAGCAGCAGATGCAGGGCGGCGGACAGGCGCAGCCCGGTTGGTACCAGGGCGGGCAGCAGTCCGCGCAGTCCCCGTACGGCCAGCAGCAGAGCCCGTACGGCCAGGCCCAGGCGTTCGGCGCCGGCCAGGCGGCCCAGCAGTACGCGCACCAGCAGTCCATGGAGGACGCCTTCCGCGCGCCCTCCGCCGGCCCGGAGCAGACCGGCCGGATGACCTTCAACGACGTCGTCGGCAAGACCGGCCTGATGCTCGTGCTCGTCGTGGTGGCGGGCGCCGTGGGCTGGTTCTCGCCGGGCCTGATGATCATCGGCGCGATCGCCGGCCTCGTGCTGGGCCTGGTCAACGCGTTCAAGCGCGAGCCCTCGCCCGTGCTGATCATGGCCTACGCCGTGGCGCAGGGCCTGTTCCTGGGCGGCATCTCGGCGTTCTTCGAGGGCGCCTACCCGGGCATCGTGGTGCAGGCCGTGCTCGGCACCTTCTCCGTGTTCGCGGTGATGCTGGCGCTCTACACCTCGGGCAAGTTCCGCCCGACCCCGCGCATGACGAAGATCGTCATGGGCGCCATGATCGGCTACCTCGTCTTCATGCTCGTCAACCTGGTCCTCACCTGGACCGGCATCGGCAACATGCGTGAGGGCGGCCTGGGCCTGATCATCGGCGCGATCGCCGTGCTGCTCGCCGCGTACTCGCTGACCATGGACTTCGAGATGGCCGCCGTGGGCGTGAAGAACGGCGCCCCGCAGAAGTACTCCTGGTCCGTGGCCTTCGGCCTGACCGTGACCCTGATCTGGCTGTACATCGAGATCCTGCGCATCGTCGCCATCCTGCGCGGCAACGACTGACCGGCGCCCCGTCCCCGCACGGAGACCCGCACCGCCGCCCCGGTCCTGCACAGGGCCGGGGCGGTCTGCGTCCGCGAGGGCGTAGATTGAGGGGGTCCCTCGCCGCCACTCAGGAGGTCCCGTGACCGAGACCAGCGACCTGCCCGCCTTCGGGGCTCCGGACGCCACCGGCACCCAGCACCGCCTGCACCGCGGGTCCGCGGAGGCCGTCGTCGTCGGCCTGGCCGGTGCCCTGCGCAGGTACCGCGTGGCCGGCGTGGACCTCACCGAGCCGTACGGCCCGGACGTGGTCCCGCCCGCCGCCAACGGCATCCAGATGAGCCCGTGGCCGAACCGTGTCGCCGGCGCCCGCTGGATCCTGGACGGCGTCGAGCAGCGCCTGGACGTCACCGAACCCGCGCGCGGCCACGCCAGCCACGGCCTGCTGCGCAACACCCACTTCGTCACCGAGACGTTCTCCGCCCACGCGGTGACCCTGCGCGGTGAGATCCACCCCCAGCACGGCTGGCCGTTCCGGCTCACCCACCGCGTCACCTACGAGCTCGAGGCGGACGGCGGCCTCACCGTCACCGCCGAGGTGCAGAACCACACGGACGCCACCGTGCCCGTGGCGGTCGGCGCCCACCCGTTCCTGCGGATCGGGGACGTCCCGACGGCGGAGCTGAGCCTGCGCGTGCCCGCGGACGCCTGGATCCGCACGGGGGAGGACCTCATCCCCGTGGAGACCCTGCCGGTGGACGGCACGGACCTGGACTTCCGCCGCGGCCGGGCCGTGGGCGAGGCCGCCCTGGATGTGTGCCTCACCGGCCTGACCCCGGACGCCGACGGCCGGCACCGCCAGACCCTGCTCGCCGCGGACGGCCGCGCCGTGACCCTGTGGTCCGACCACGCGTTCGCCTACACCCACGTCTTCGTCACGGACCGGCTGCCCGGCCGTGACACGGCGCTCGCGGTGGAGCCGCTCACCGCTCCCGCGGACGCCCTGAATTCGGAGGAGGGCCTGCACCGGCTCGCCCCGCACGCCCGCTGGAGCGCCCAGTGGGGCCTGACCCCCCATGTCCCCGACCACCCACACGAGGAGGATCGCGCGTGAGCTCGACCCTGGCGGCCCAGACCAAGATCGACAAGGACGTGCCCTACGGGCTGACGGTGGCCGCGGCCTGGTCCTGGCGGCTGGTGGCCGTCGTCATCGGCATCGGCGTCGTGGTGTACCTGCTGGGCTTCGTGAGCCTCGTGGTGATCCCGATCCTCGTGGCCGCGCTGCTGGCCACCCTGCTGGCCCCGGTGTTCCAGGCGATGCGGCGCATCGGGGTGCCGGGCGTCGCGGCCGCCCTGCTGTGCGTGCTGCTGCTGGTCGTCGTCGTGGTGGGCCTCATGGGGCTCGCCGGTCAGCAGATCGTGCAGGGCTTCGCCGAACTGGGCGACCAGCTGGGCCAGGCCGTCGACGACGCGATCGCCTGGCTGGCCGGCGTGGGCGTGGAGATCCCCCGTTCCGGTGCCGGGCTGGAGGGCCTGTGGCAGACGCTGCGGGACAACTCCGCCACGGTCATGAACAGCGCCGTCTCGTTCGGCTCCACGGCCGTCAACATCGGTGCGGGCCTGTTCATCGCCCTGTTCTCCCTGATCTTCTTCCTCTACGACGGCGACCGCATCTGGCGCTTCCTGCTGATCTTCGTGCCGAAGGCGCACCGGGCCACCGTGGGCCGCGCGGGCCGCTCGGGCTGGCAGTCGCTCGGCTCCTACGTGCGGGTCCAGATCTTCGTGGCGTTCATCGACGCCGTCGGCATCGGCATCGGCGCCCTGATCCTCGGGGTGCCGCTGGCCATCCCGCTGGCCGTGCTCGTGTTCCTGGCCTCGTTCATCCCGATGATCGGCGCCACCCTGACCGGCGCGATGGCGGTGCTCGTGGCGCTGATGTCCAACGGCCTGGTCAACGCGCTGCTCATGCTGGGCGTGGTGCTGCTCGTGCAGCAGATCGAGTCGAACGTCCTGCAGCCGCTCGTGATGGGCAAGGCCGTCGCGCTGCATCCGCTGGCCGTGTTCCTGGCCGTCGCCGCCGGCTCCACCGTCCTCGGTCTGGCGGGCGCCGTGTTCGCCGTCCCGGTGCTGGCCTTCGTGAACAGCTTCGTCCGCGCCCTCACCGCCGACACCCCCGAGGAGCTCACGGAGCGGACGGACCACGCCCTCGAACCGGGCGGCGCGGAGGACGAGGCGGCCGGCTCCCACCGGTACCGCCCCTCGGCGCACGACGACGCCGCTCTCGCCTCCGAGGCCGACGCGGGCACCCGGCACGGGGACGACGCCTGATGGGCGCGACGCAGGCCACGGACACCCCGGACCGGGCCGTCCCGACGCCGTCGCCCCGGTGGGTGCGGCCTGCCAGCGGCCCGCCGGCCCCGGCGGCGCTGCCCGTCACGCTCGAGGAGATCGAGCGGGCGCGCGAGACGCTGCGCGGGATCGCCGAGCTCTCCCCGCTGCAGCACTCCCGGGCGCTCTCCCGGGCCGTGGGCACGGACGTGCACCTGAAGTGCGAGAACCTGCAGCGGGCCGGCTCGTTCAAGGTCCGCGGCGCCTACGTGCGGATGGCGCAGCTGAGCGAGGAGGAGCGCGGCCGCGGCGTCGTGGCCGCCTCGGCCGGCAACCACGCCCAGGGCGTCGCCCTCGCGGCCGCCAAGCTCGGCATCCGCGCCCGCATCTTCATGCCGCACGGCGTGGCCCTGCCCAAGCTGCAGGCCACCCGGGACCACGGCGCCGAGGTCGTCCTGCACGGCTCCACCGTGGACGAGTCCCTCGCCGAGGCGCAGCGGTGGGCCACGGAGACCGATGCCGTATTCATCCCGCCGTTCGACGACCCGGCCGTCATCGCGGGCCAGGGCACCGTCGGCCTCGAGATCCTCGACGTGCTGCCGGACGTGGACACCGTGATCATGGGCATCGGCGGCGGGGGGCTCATCGCCGGCACGGCCGTGGCCCTCAAGGAGGCCGCCCGGCGTCGTGGGCGCACGGTGCGCGTCATCGGCGTGCAGGCGGCCACCGCCGCCGCGTTCCCCGGCTCCCTCGAGGAGGGCCGCGTCCAGGTGCTGGAGAGCGTGTCCACCATCGCGGACGGCATCGCCGTCGGCAAGCCCGGGGCCCTGCCGCTGCGGATCGCCGCCGAGCTGGTGGACGCCGTCGTGACCGTCACGGACGACGAGATCGCCGCGGCCCTCGTCCACCTCCTCGAGCGCTCCAAGCTCGTGGTGGAGCCGGCGGGCGCCGTCGGGGTGGCCGCCCTGCTGGCGGGCCGCACGGCGGACCTGGGCTTCGAGCTCGGCACCACCGCCGTGATCCTCTCCGGCGGGAACATCGATCCGATGCTCATGCTGAAGTCCATCCAGGCCGGACTGTCGGCGGCGGGGCGCTACATGACCGTGCGCATCCCGCTGCGGGACCGCCCGGGCGAGCTGGCCACGATCTCACGGATCATCGCGGACACGGACGCCAACGTGGTGCGCGTGGACCACACCCGCGTCGGCCCGGAGCTGTCCATGGGCGGCGTGCACATCACGATCGACATGGAGACCCGCGGCGCCGACCACTCCGCCCAGGTCCTGGAGGCGCTGCGCGCGGCCGGCTACAGCCCGGCCCCGCTGCCCTGACCGGGCCGGCTCAGGCCGCGGAGCCGGCGGCGGCCGCGGTGACGGTGCCGCAGGTCCCGCCCACCGCGCGGCGCACGGCCTGGACCAGGAGGTCCTCGCGCGTCAGCGCCTCGATGCGGCGGACCATCTCGCGGCGGTCGTAGCGCTCGTGGGCGCCCGGCAGCAGGCGTCGGGCCAGGTTGAGGTGCTGCAGCACGCCGAGCAGGAGCACGTCCTCGTCGGAGGGCTCGGCCTCGTCCAGGACCACGGCGGTCAGGTGCGCGAGCAGCTCGGCGCGTTCGGTGCCCCGGGGGACGTGCCGGGTGGCCAGGAAGGCCTTGCGCTCGGTGAGGCGGCCGGTCTCGGTCAGATGGGCGACGACGGCCTTGCGCAGATCCGGCTTGCCGGCCGCCACGGTGGACACGAGCGGTCGGCCGGCCAGGGCGTCGACCTGTGCGAGGGAGGAGTCCAGGACGGGGTCGCCGGTGGTGCCGGCCGCGGTCACGAGCACGCGGGCCCGGTCCACGGGGACGTCCTCGAGGGTCACGATCCCGGCGGAGCGGTGGTCGGCCAGCGCGGCGGCCGCAAGGGCCACGCGGTGGTGGGAGGGGCTCTCGGAGAGCCCGTCCTCGCGGGTGAGCAGCAGGTGCGCCTTCTCGACGGTCAGCATGGGGCCAGAGTAGCAACGGGGGCGCGGTGGGACCCGGGACGGACGACGGCCGCGGCCCCTGGAGGGGACCGCGGCCGTCCTCGGAGCCGGGGTCGGTCAGCCGGAGTAGGGCTGGACGTCCTTGACCTCGACCTTGATGTCCTTGCCGTTCGGGGCGGTGTAGGAGACCTTGTCGCCCTTCTTGGCACCGTTGATGGCCTCGCCGAGCGGGGAGCGCTCGGAGTAGACCTCGAGCGACTCGTCGTCCGCGGCGATCTCGCGGTTGCCGAAGAGGAACGTCATCTCGTCGCCGGCGACGACGGCGGTCACCACGGTGCCCGGGTGCACGGCGCCGTCGTTCTCGGCGGCCTCGCCGACGCGGGCGGTCTCGAGCAGGTGCTTCAGCTCCGCGATGCGGCCCTCGTTCTTGGACTGCTCCTCGCGGGCGGCGTGGTAGCCGCCGTTCTCCTTGAGGTCGCCCTCATCGCGCGCGGCCTCGATGCGCTCGATGATCTCCTGGCGGCCGGGGCCGGAGATGTACTCGAGCTCCTTGGAGAGGCGGTCGTACGCCTCCTGGGTCAGCCACGGGGCGTCGGACTGGCTGGTGGTCATGCTCTGTTCCGCCTTTCTGTCTCGGGTGATGCGGAGTCCGGGGCGCGGCGCACCGCATCCGGTGCGCGATCCGCGTCCGGCGGACGCGCCCGCATGCGAAAGACCCCGCCGATCAGGAGGACGCGCGTGACCCGAGGGCTCCGTGCGACGCCTGCCTGACTCACCGGCGGGGCGGGAATGCTCCGACGAGTCTATCCGGGCGGCGTGCGTCACACCAAAGGCGGCCGCTACGCCGAGGGCGGAGCGGCCGGGAGGGCTCAGACCTTGCGGCAGGTCTCGACAACGCCGGAGTCGCCCCGCACCACGGTGCGCACGTCCACGGTGTAGCGCTGCTGCGCGTCCGAGGGGGAGTCCCGTCGGTCGGCCGGCAGGGTCTCCAGGCGGACGGTGCGGAAGCCGACGGGGGCGGCGTGGGAGTCGGTGACGAGCACATCGCACTCGGCCTGCACGCCCTCCGGGACCGAGGCCTGGAAGGTGACGGTCGCGTGGCCGTCGTCCTCGATGGTGAAGCCGACGTCCTTGTACTCGATGGCGCCCACGGACATGTTCAGGCCGATCCACACGGACAGCAGCACGGCCACGACCAGCCCGAGACCGCCGAGGCCCGCCCACAGCCGACGACGGCCCGGACGCGTGTGGTCCGTGCCGTACCGGTTGGCTAATGTGGGGTCCTGCGCGCGGACCGCGGGGGCGTGGTGAGACATCCCCTCCACCCTAGCCGCTGCCCGCCGCCGGAGGCCGATGACGACGTCGGCCTGGACCCCTCACGCCGCCGCCCCCGCGGCGGCCCTGCCATCCGGACAGGAGTGTGCGATCCCCGTGACCGATCAGACCCCCCAGGCCCAGCCCGCCGCAGGCACCGCCCTGCCGCCCTCCACCGGGCTGCGTCTCATGGCGGTGCACGCCCACCCGGACGACGAGTCCTCGAAGGGGGCCGGCACGATGGCCGCCTACGCGGCGGCCGGGGCCGAGGTCATGGTCGTCACGTGCACGGGCGGCGAGGCCGGCACCCTGCTCAACCCGTCGTTCGGGGACACCACCCGGGCCGACCGGGACATCGCGGCCGTGCGCCGCGAGGAGATGGCGGAGGCCGCGCGCATCCTCGGCATCCGGCACGCCTGGCTCGGCTTCCTCGACTCGGGCCTGCCCGAGGGGGATCCGCTGCCCGCCCTCCCGGCGAACTGCTTCGCCGAGGTCCCGCTCCAGGATGCGGCGGCCCCGCTGATCTCGCTCGTGCGCCGGTTCCGCCCGCACGTGCTCATCTCCTACGACGAGGTCGGCGGCTACCCGCACCCGGACCACCTGCAGGCCCACGCCGTGACGATGGAGGCGTACCGGGCTGCAGGCCTCGCCGACGAGTACCCCGAGGCCGGGCCCGCCTGGGAGGTCTCGAAGGTCTACTACGACTGCGGGTTCAACCCGCGGAAGTTCCGCACGATGGCCGCGGTGGCCGAGGCCGACGGCGAGGACGTGCCGTTCGCCCGACGCCTGATGATGTTCGATGCGATGGACGCGATGCGCGAGGTGCTGCGCCGCCGTGAAGCCGGGGAGGACGTGCCCGACCCGGAGGTCATCCCGCCGTGGGTCACCGCGGACCACGACGTCACCACGCAGGTGGACGTCACCGGCTTCCTCGACGAGCGCGACGCCGCCCTGCGGGCGCACCGCACGCAGATCGACCCCGACGGCATGTTCTTCGACGCCCCCCACGACCTGCAGCGGCGCGCCTGGCCGTGGGAGGACTTCGCGCTGATCGACTCGCGCGTGCCCTCCGAGCTGCCGGAGCACGACCTCTTCGCCGGCCTGCGCTGAGCCGCCCCGGCTCGGGCCGTGCAGCCGGGGCCGGTAGAGTGGGGCGGCGTGACACCCCTGTCTGGCCTTCCCCTCGTCCTCACCGCGCTCGCGGCCGCGAGCCCCGCGCCGGTGCCCGCCGTCCCGGAGCCGACGCTGCGCCCCGGGCTCGAGGAGGCGGAGGTCACCCCCGGCATCGAGGGGTTCCTGTTCACCGCGCTCATGGTGGTCATGGCGATCATCGTCCTCCGCGTCATGGTCCGCTCGGTGCGCCGCGTCCAGCAGCGGTCCCCGGAGGCCGAGGCCATGCTCGTGGAGCGCCATCAGCAGCACCTGCCGGACGAGGTCCGCGCGGGCGGCGAGCACCTGGACGCGGACTCCGAGGACCGGCTGCGCCGCCTGCAGGAGAAGTACCCCGGCTACCTCCAGGAGCCGGCCCCGGAGCCCCAGGCCCCGGACACCGGACGCGACTGACCGTCGTCGGGCCCGTGCACGCCCGAGATTCGGCGCCGGAGACTCCACGCCCGAACCCTTGAGGCCCGCAGACGCGCCGCTACGGCATGGACGTAGCGGCGCGTCTGCGGGCCTCGGCGCTGCCCGGCGGGGCGCAGACCCCCGTCCCTGCCGCGCTCAGGCGACGAGGAGCACCGCCCGGTAGATGGCGACGGCGTGGCACACGAAGCCGGCCACCGTGAAGGCGTGGAACAGCTCGTGGAAGCCGAACCACTCGCGGTGGATCGTGGGGGCCTGCAGCGCGTAGCAGACCGCGCCCGTGATGTACGCGATGCCGCCGGCCACGATCAGCCACCCCGCCGCCGCATCCGCGGCGAAGAAGTCGCCCAGGTACAGCAGCGCCGCCAGCCCGAGCACCACGTACACCGGCGTGTAGAGCCAGCGCGGCGCGTCCGTCCACAGCACCCGGAACGCGACGCCGGCCACGGCCCCCACCCACACCAGGGTGAGCAGCACACGCGCCCGGTCCGGAGGCAGCAGGGCCAGGGAGAGCGGCGTGTAGGTGCCGGCGATGACCAGCATGATGTTCGTGTGGTCCAGCCGCTTGAGGACACGGGAGACCACCTCGTTCCACTGCACCAGGTGGTACGTCGCCGAGACCGCGAACAGCAGCAGGCCCGTCACGGCGTAGACCGCGCTGGCCCACCGCAGCGTCGCGGTCGGCGCGAGCACGATGAGCACGATGCCGGCCGCGAGCGTCAGGGGCGCCATGGCCGCGTGGATCCAGCCGCGCAGTCGGGGCTTGTACAGCGGATGGTCGGGGTCGCGGATGCGCTCGATGCGCCAGCGCAGGCGACGGGCGGCGTCGGTCTCGCGGAGGGGTGTCACAGGGTCCATGCCTCCATTGTCGTCGGTCGACCCGGGGCCGGGGCACGGGATGGTCGCTGTGTGCCGCGCGCGTATCCTGGAGGCTCGCAGGACCGTCCGAGAGGGGAGCGCGCCGTGGGTCGACCCGAGGCCTTCTACCGCCTGTACGAGCGGCGGCTGACGCGCGGCCTGGACCCGGAGCGGCTGCCCCGGCACATCGGCGTGCTGGTGGACGGCAACCGTCGCTGGGCCCGCGCGTTCGGAGCGTCCACGCAGCAGGGCCACCAGGCCGGCGCCGAGCGCATCCTCGACTTCATCGGCTGGTGCGACGAGGCCGGGATCCCCGTGGTCACGCTCTACATGCTCTCCACCGAGAACCTGCGGCGCCCGGCGGAGGAGCTCGCCCCGCTCCTGGAGATCATCCAGACGACGGCGGAGCGCCTCGCCCAGCCGGCCGAGGGCCGCGCCCCCGTCTGCGTGCAGCCGGTCGGCGCGGTGGACCTGCTCCCCGAGCCCATGGCGCGACGGCTCGCCGAGGTGGCCGAACAGACCAAGGACCACGACGGCGTGCACGTGAACGTGGCCGTGGGCTACGGGGGCCGCCAGGAGATCCTCGACGCCGTGCGCGAGCTGCTGCGGGACGAGCACGCCCTGGGCCACAGCGCGGCGGAGGTGGCCGAGTCCGTCACCGTCGAGCAGATCGCGGACCGGCTCTACACGCGCGGCCAGCCGGACCCGGACCTGGTCATCCGCACGTCCGGGGAGCAGCGGCTCTCCGGGTTCCTGCTCTGGCAGTCCGCGTACTCGGAGTTCTACTTCTGCGAGGCCATGTGGCCCGCGTTCCGCAAGGTCGACTTCCTGCGTGCCCTGCGCGACTACGGCAGCCGTCAGCGCCGGTTCGGCACCTGACGGTCGGCGCGGCCCCACCACAGGCCCAGCAGCACCCCGACGACGGCCCCGGCCAGGTGGCCGGTCCACGAGATGCCGGGTGCCGGCAGCAGGCCGATCAGGCTCGAGCCCAGGTGCGTGAGCGCGACGAGCACGGAGACGACGACCGCCCCGATCCGTCGCACCGCGATCCCGTAGACGATCAGGAACGCGATCAGCGCGTACACGATCCCGGAGGCGCCGATGTGCACGCCCGGGGTGCCGATCACCCAGGTCAGCAGGCCCGAGCCCAGCCAGGCGCAGACGAGCAGGGCCACCGGTCGGCGCGAGACCAGGGCGGCCAGCGGACCGAGGACGAGCAGCGCCGTCGTGTTGCCGATCAGGTGGGCCCAGCCGGCGTGCAGCACGGGGGAGAACAGGACCCCGTCGAGACCGTCGAGGCGTCGGGGGATCAGGCCCACGCCGGGGATGATCACCCGGCCGAGGAAGATCAGCACGACCTGCGCGACCCACATGGCCGCGATCAGCACGGCGGTGGGCGCGACGGCGCCCAGCAGGCGGCCGCCGGCGCGCTCGGCCAGGGTCGGGGCGGGGGCCGGGCCGCCCGGCCGATCGGGCAGGCCGGGGGACGGGCGGTGCATGCTCATGGGCCCTCCTGGGGACGGGGAGCGGGCGGCCGTCGGGACGTCGGCGGCGCGTCTCCAGTGTAGGGAGCGCGGGACGTCGGGGCCGTGGCGGGGCTCGGACGGACCGTCACCGCGACTTCATCCCGGGTTCACCGTGCCGGGACCCGGCGGACGACGCCGCTTCCTAGCGTGGCCCGTGGGCGGACCCCCGCACGCACGGTTCACCGGCACAGGAGGCAGACATGGTGGCAGAGCTCGTGGAGCACGCGCAGACCCGGCAGGAGCCGCCGAGGCCGAACCGGCCGGGCCAGGCGCGTGCCGAGGCGGGGCCGGCGGAGGCGACCGGCCTGCGGACCTACGTGGTGGACACGTCCGTGCTGCTCTCGGACCCGCGCGCCCTGCTGCACTTCGCCGAGCACGAGGTGGTCCTGCCGCTCGTGGTGGTCTCGGAGCTCGAGGCCAAGCGCGCCGACCCCGACCTCGGCTACTACGCGCGCACGGCCCTGCGCCTGCTCGACGACCTGCGCGGCCGCCACGGCGCGCTGGACCAGCCCGTGCCGATCACCCCCGAGGGCGGCACGCTGCGGATCGAACTGAACCACGTGTCCGTGGACGTGCTGCCCCTGGGCATCCGCGGCACGGACAACGACTCCCGCATCCTCGCCGTCGCGAAGGCGCTCGCGGACGAGGGCGCCACGGTCACGGTCGTGTCCAAGGACCTGCCGATGCGCGTGAAGGCGGCGGCCATGGGCCTCGCCGCGGACGAGTACCGCCACGAGCTCGTGCGTGACTCGGGCTGGCGCGGCACCGTCTCCCTCAGCGTGGCGCAGGAGCGGCTGGACGCCCTCTACGACGACGGCGAGGTCGACCTGGCCGGCGTCCCGCTGGGGACCCTGACCGGCACGGGCGTCGAGACCGGGCCGGAGGAGGCCCCGGCCGAGGCGGACCGCCTGCCGATCAACACGGGGCTGGTGCTCACCGCGCCCCGGGGCTCCGCTCTGGCCCGGGTCGGCGAGGGCGGCCGAGCCTGCCTGGTGCGCGGGGACCGCGACGTGTTCGGCCTGCACGGCCGCTCCGCCGAGCAGCGGCTGGCCATCGAGCTGCTGACGGATCCGAGCGTGGGCATCGTCTCCCTCGGCGGCCGCGCGGGCACCGGCAAGTCCGCGCTGGCGCTGTGCGCGGGCCTCGACGCCGTGATGGAGCGCCGCGAGCACCGCAGGGTGGTCGTGTTCCGCCCGCTGTACGCCGTCGGCGGCCAGGACCTGGGCTACCTGCCCGGCTCCGAGGGCGACAAGATGGGCCCGTGGGCGCAGGCCGTGTTCGACACCCTGGGCGCGCTCGTCTCCCCGTCCGTGGTGGACGAGGTGGTGGACCGCGGGATGCTGGAGATCCTGCCGCTGACGCACATCCGCGGCCGCTCGCTGCACGATGCGTGGGTGATCGTGGACGAGGCGCAGTCGCTCGAGCGGAACGTGCTGCTCACGGTGCTGAGCCGGATGGGCCGCAACTCGAAGGTGGTGCTGACCCACGACGTCGCCCAGCGGGACAACCTGCGCGTGGGCCGGCACGACGGCATCGCGGCCGTGGTGGAGCGCCTCAAGGGCCACCCGCTGTTCGGGCACGTGACGCTGACCCGTTCCGAGCGCTCGCCGATCGCCGCGCTGGTCACGGACCTGCTGGAGGAGGGCCGGGCCTGAGCCGGCGGCGGGGCCGGGCATGAAAAAGGGGCCGCTGCCGAAGCAGCGGCCCCCGGCGGGGGTGCTCGGCCCCGCGGAGGGGGGATGGGGGACCGAGGAAGCCCGCCACCATGGCCCCTTTGAAACGGGATTGAGGCCATGGGGTCTGTGTGAGCCCCGTACGTCCATCAGACGGCCGGAAGCTCGTGACTTCAGAGTAGACCCGTGCGGGGGGGTCGTCGCAATGGGCGGTTCCGGTTGCGCTGTGGGCAGAACACCGGGTGGCCGGACCGTGAACGCGAGGTGGCCGGATCGCCCTGTGGACGGCGACCCGGCGTGTGCGCCGCCCGACCTAGGCTGGGCGCATGAGCGGGGTGGGATGGGCGTGGACGCACGGCGCGCCGGCGACGGCGGTGCTGTGGTCCCTGGGACTGGTGTGGTTCGCGGTGTGCACGGGCGTGCTCGTGCGCACGGACCTGCGCGAACATCGGCTGCCGAACCGATGGACGCTGCGGCTGGCGCTGGGCGGGTTGACGATGATGACCGGGGGAGCGCTGCTGGCGGGCCGGGGTGACCTGACCCTCTGCAGCCTGCTGGGCGGTCTCGGTTACACCGTGGCGATGCTCGCGCTGCACGTGCTCAGCCGCGGCGGCCTCGGGATGGGCGACGTGAAGCTGGCCGGCGGGCTGGGCGTGTACACGGGGGTGCTCGGTCCGACGGCGGTGCTCGCCGCCGGGGTGGGCGCGATCCTGCTCGGCGGAGTGGTGGCGGGGCTGCTGGTGCTCGCGGGCCGGGCGACGGGGCGAACGGCGCTGCCGTTCGGGCCGGCGATGGTGGCGGCGGCCGCCGGAGTGCTGGTGCTGGCGTGAACGTCGAGCGGCCGCCCTCCGCACGGGAGGACGGCCGCTCGGCGTCGTGGCCCGGGAGGCGGCGTCGCGCCGCTCACCGAATCCGCCGGATCACTCCGGGTGGGTCATGGACATGGTGTCCAGGGCCTTGTCCAGCTGCTCCTCGGTGATCTCGCCGCGCTCGACGTAGCCGAGGTCCACGACGGCCTCGCGCACGGTCATCTTGTTCGCGACGGCGTGCTTGGCGATCTTGGCGGCGGCCTCGTAGCCGATCATCTTGTTCAGCGGGGTCACGATGGACGGCGAGGCGCCGGCGAGGAAGGCGCAGCGCTCCTCGTTGGCCTCGATGCCGTCGATCATCTTGTCCGCCATGACGCGCGTCGTGTTGGCCAGCAGGCGGATGGACTCGAGCAGGTTGGCGGCCATCACGGGGATGCCCACGTTGAGCTCGAACGCGCCGTTGGTGGAGGACAGGGCGACGGTGGTGTCGTTGCCGATCACCTGGGCGCACACCATGATCGCGGCCTCGCAGATCACGGGGTTGACCTTGCCCGGCATGATCGAGGAGCCCGGCTGCAGGTCCGGGATGGCGATCTCGCCGAGGCCGGTGTTCGGGCCGGAGCCCATCCAGCGCAGGTCGTTGTTGATCTTCATGAGCGAGAACGCGATGTTCCGCAGCTGGCCGGAGGCCTCCACGAGGCCGTCACGGTTGGCCTGGGCCTCGAAGTGGTTGCGGGCCTCGGTCAGCGGCAGACCGGTCTCCTCGGCGAGCAGCTCGATCACGCGGGCGGAGAAGCCCTTCGGGGTGTTGATGCCGGTGCCCACGGCGGTGCCGCCGAGCGGGACCTCGGCCACGCGCGGCAGCGCGGACTGGATGCGCTCGATGCCGTAGCGGACCTGCGCGGCGTAGCCGCCGAACTCCTGGCCCAGGGTCACCGGAGTGGCGTCCATGAGGTGGGTGCGGCCGGACTTCACGACGCCGGCGAAGGCCTTCGCCTTCTTCTCGAGGGAGACGGCCAGGTGGTCCAGCGCCGGGACGAGGTCGTTCACGAGGGCGGCGGTGACGGCCACGTGCACGGAGGTCGGGAACACGTCGTTCGAGGACTGGGAGGCGTTGACGTGGTCGTTGGGGTGCACCTCGTCCTCGGAGCCGGCCTCCTTCAGTGCGCGGGTGGCGAGGGTGGCGAGCACCTCGTTGGTGTTCATGTTGGAGGAGGTGCCGGAGCCGGTCTGGAACACGTCGATCGGGAACTGGTCGTCGTGGTCGCCGGCGATGACCTGGTCCGCGGCGGCGACGATGGCGTCCGCGCGCTCCTGCGAGATGATGCCCAGCTCGGCGTTCGCCTTGGCCGCGGCCTTCTTGACCTGCGCGAGGGCGTGGATGTGGGCGGGCTCGAGGCCCTTGCCGGAGATCGGGAAGTTCTCCACGGCGCGCTGGGTCTGCGCACGGTAGAGCGCGTTCACCGGCACCTTCACCTCGCCCATGGTGTCGTGCTCGATGCGGAACTGCTGATCGGTGTTCTCTGCGGTCATGGTCACATCCTAGGACGGCGTGGGCGCCCGGTGCCGCACCGGACGCCCGACGTCGTCAGACCGCCAGGTCGCCGTGCACGCGGCCCGGTCGCGCGGTGCCCTCGGACAGCGAGTAGGTGAGCCCGACGACGGCGGTGCGCCCCGACTCGACGGCCGCGCGGACGGACTGCGAGGTCTCCAGGAGGTGGTCGCAGGTCTGGTCCACGTGCTCGGCCACGAACTCGTCGACCTCCTCCAGTCCGCGGCGGCGCCCGGCCAGCACGGACGGGATGATGCGCTCCACGAGGGGGCGCACGAACCCGCGCGGCATGGTGCCGGAGATGTAGGACTCGACCGTCGCCGTGACGGCGCCGCACGAGTTGTGGCCCAGGACGATGACGAGCGGGATCTCCAGCACGTCCACGCCGTACTCGATGGAGCCCAGCACGGCGTCGTCGATCACGTGGCCGGCCGTGCGCACCACGAACACGTCGCCGAGGCCGAGGTCGAAGATGATCTCGGCCGCCAGGCGCGAGTCGGCGCAGCCGAAGATCACGGCGACCGGGGCCTGACCGGCGGTCAGGTCGCTGCGCCGCTCGGCGTTCTGGTTCGGGTGGCTCGGCTCGCCCGCCACGAAGCGGCGGTTGCCCTCGGCGAGGACCTCCCACGCCTCGGCGGGGGTCAGGTCGGAGGTGGGGACGACGACGTCGGGGGCCGGCGTCGTCTCGGGGCGGGTGTGGGGGGTCATCGGGTCTCCTTCGCGACGCCGTGCGCCAGGTCTTCGAGGACGGCCTGGTCGCCGGTGGTGGTCAGCACCACGGTGCTGCCGTCCACCTCCGCCACGAGCCGTCGCTCCGGCTTCTTCGGATCGGCGTGGAGGTCCCACGCGATCCCGTCGATCTCGATCGTCTCCGACGTCGGGACCTGGTCCACCCGCAGGCTCACCCAGGTGGGGTCGACGTCCTCGGCCTGCTGCAGGCCCGCGAACACCGTGTCCGTGACCACCCAGCCGACGTCCCACGTGGAGACGCCGTCCAGCTTCTGCAGGCGGGCGTAGTTGGCGTACCAGGACTCCGGTACCTCGGGCGCCAGGGCCGGCAGGTCGCCGTCGTCGTGGGGGATCGTGGCGGCCTCGGCGGCGACGTCGACGCGGTCCTCACGGGGCCGCTGCGGCGGCTCCGGGTTGAGCAGGAGGACCACGGCCACGATCGCCAGCAGAGCCACCAGGGAGAGCACCATGGCCATCCACGGCTGCCGGGCCCGCTGCGCCTGCTTGGCGGTCAGGACGGGGCGGGGGGCGGGGGAGTGGGGGTCGGCGGAGCTCACGGTCAGCATTGTGCCACCCACGGGAGGCCGCCCCCGTAGGATGAGGACCGGGGCAGAGCCGCCCTCACGCCCCGTCTCGTGCGGACGGAGCGCCGCGAGCAAGGATCGGAGCAGCGATGACCAGCGCGTCCTCGGAGAAGACCGGCTACGAGAATCACGTCCCGGACCGCAACCTGGCCATGGAGTTGGTGCGGGTGACCGAGGCGGCGGCCATCGCCGCGAGCCCCTGGGTGGGCTACGGGGACAAGAACAAGGCGGACGGCGCCGCGGTGGACGCGATGCGCGCGTTCATGGACACCGTGGCCATGGACGGCACCGTGGTGATCGGCGAGGGCGAGAAGGACGAGGCCCCCATGCTGTTCAACGGCGAGCAGGTCGGCGACGGCTCCGGCGCCGCCGTGGACGTGGCCGTGGACCCGATCGACGGCACCCGCCTGACCGCCATGGGCTACAACAACGCGCTCTCCGTCTTCGCGGTGGCCGAGCGCGGCACCATGTTCGACCCGTCGGCCGTGTTCTACATGGACAAGCTCGTGGTGGGCCCCGAGGCCGCCGACTTCGTGGACATGCGCCTGCCGGTGATGCAGAACGTGAACCTCGTGGCCAAGGCCCTGGACAAGCCCGTTTCCCAGGTGACCGTGTGCGTGCTGGACCGCCCCCGCCACGAGGGCCTGGTCAAGGAGATCCGCCAGGCCGGCGCCCGCGTGAAGTTCATCCTGGACGGCGACGTCGCCGGCGCCATCGCCGCCGCCCGCCCGGGCACCGGCGTGGACATGATGATGGGCATCGGCGGCACCCCGGAGGGCATCGTCACCGCGTGCGCGATCAAGGCCACCGGCGGCATCATCCAGGGCCGCCTGGCCCCCACCGACGACGCCGAGAAGCAGAAGGCCCTCGACGCCGGCCTCGACCTCGACGCGGTGCTGACCACGAACGAGCTGGTCACCTCCGACCACTGCTACTTCGCGGCCACCGGCATCACCGACGGCGACCTGCTGCGCGGTGTGCGCTTCGCCGACGGCCGCGTGCACACGCAGTCCATCGTGATGCGCTCGTCGTCCGGCACGGTCCGCACCGTGGACGCCGAGCACGACGTGAAGAAGTGGTCCAAGTGGCTGGGGGACCGCGACGCCCGCTGAGCCCGCGGGCCGGTCTGCCGGGCTCAGCCCCGCGGCAGGCCGGCCACGTGCACCGTCGCCGGGGCGCCGGCCGCGGCGCGGACGGCCAGCGGGCCGGACGCCGTCTCCGCGGCGGGCAGGAACACGGCCTCGCCCGGGCCCAGCTCGATCTCCTGGCCTGCCAGGGCCAGGCTCGCCGTGCCGCGGGTGACCACCGCGATCCCGGGCCCGTGCACGTCGAGTCCGTGGACGGCGTCGTCCTCGAGCGTGGCCTGGAGCAGCTCGAACTCCTCGAACGGCGGGCGGAAGGCCACCACGGAGTCGGCCACGCGCTCGGGCTCGGTGGAGGGCACCGGCAGCGCCTCGAAGGTGACCACGCGGCGCAGCTCGGGCACGTCCACGTGCTTCGTGGTGAGTCCGCCGCGCAGCACGTTGTCCGAGGCCGCCATGACCTCCACGCCCAGCCCGTGCAGGTACGCGTGCACGTTGCCGGCGGGCAGATGGATGGCCTGACCCGGGGCCAGGTCCACGCGGTTGAGCAGGATGGCCACCACCACGCCGGGGTCGTCCGGGTGGTGCTGGGCGACCTCGAGGGCCGTGGCCAGCGAGGGGTCGCGCTCGGCCAGGTCCGGCGCAGCCCGCAGCACGTCCACGACCTGCGCGACGGCGCCGGGGGCGCCCCACACGGAGTCGGGGTCGAGGATCGAGGTGAACGCGTCCTCGAGGTCCCCGGCGGCGAGGGCCTGGCTGATCCGGGCGGCGGCGACGGCGACGGCGGACGTGTCCCCGTCCGCCCGCTCCGTGAGGGCGCGGGCCAGGGCCTCGAAGCTGTCCGAGGAGACCTCGGGGGAGCGGAAGCCGCACATCGCCGCGAAGGGGGTCAGCGCGAGCAGCATCTCCGGCTTGTGGTTCGCGTCCATGTAGTTGCGCTCCGGGGCGTCGACCGGCACGCCGGCGGCCTCCTCCGCGGCGAAGCCCGCGCGGGCCTGCTCCAGGGTGGGGTGCGCCTGGATGGACAGCGGGGCGCCCGCGGCGAGCAGCTTCATCAGGAAGGGCAGTCGGCCCTCCGGCGCGGCGGGCCCGAGACAGCGCTCCGGGTCCGCGGCCACCACCTCGTCCAGGCCGACGTGGGCGCCGTCCGCCACGACGGCGACGCACGGGGCGCCCGGATGGTCGCCCAGCCACAGCTCGGCCTCGGGGCGGCCGGTGGGCTCGCGTCCCTGCAGGTCGGCGAGGAGCGTGGGGGAGCCCCAGGCGTAGTCACGGATCACGGGCTTCAGGACGTGCATGCGCCCAGCCTAGATCAGCCCGTCGGCCCGCGCGTCGCGCCTCACGGGGCGGGGACGCACAGCCCGTTCGTCGAGGACGCGTGGTTCAGCACGTCCTCCTGGCCCAGGTCCTCGGCCATCATCAGGTCCTCGGCGGTGAAGGGCTTGCCGTCGGAGCGGGTCGGCGGGGCCGGCCACGTGGCCGGGTCATCCTCGTCGACGTCGGGGGTCTGCGTCTCCTGCGCGACGACGGCCAGCGCGGTGAGCAGCGGCGTCGCCGTGACGCCGGTCGGGTCCGACCCGGCGGTTGCGGACTCGTCGGCCAGCATCTCGTCCACGCGGCGGTGGACGAGGTCGTAGTCGGGATAGGTGGTGAAGTGGGTGCCCGTGTCGCCGAAGTCGGGCGGGCCGACGGTCAGCCGCCGCATCTTGTGGCCGCGCGAGCGCTCGGCGAGGTCCACGAACGTGCCCAGCTGGGACTGCGGCAGGTCGGTGGTCACGATCTGCTGGCCCGCCGCGAGGATCCCCTCGAAGCGGGTGAGCACGGTGGCGGGGCTGAACTGCTCCAGCATGGCCGCCTGCATGCACTGCTGCCGGCGGATGCGGGCGTAGTCGGTGGACCATTGCCGGGAGCGGGCGAAGGCGAGCGCGTCGTCGCCGTTGAAGTGGTGGGTGCCCGGCTCCCACCAGATGTTGCCCCAGGCGCCGTCGGGCCGGACGCCGCGGTGGACCACGTAGCCGCCGCTGACGACGTCCACCCCGCCCATGGCGTCGATCAGCTGGGCGAAGCCGCCCATGTCCATGAGGGCGTAGCCGGAGATGTCCAACCCGAGGATGCCGCCGGCGGCGTCCTTCATGGCCTCGGCACCGGGGTGTTCGGCGTCCGGGTAGAGGTCTGCGTGGTGCTCCTCCACGTCCGTGTAGAGGGCGTTGAGGATGCACTCGTCGCCGCAGTCGAAGCCGTTCGGGTACACGTCCCACAGCGGGGAGCCCTCGACGAACGGCGCGTTCTGCAGGTTGCGGGGCAGGGAGAACATCACGATGGCGCCGGTGCGGGCGTCCACGGAGACCACGTGCATGGAGTCCGGGCGCAGCCCCTGGCGGCCCTCGCCGGCGTCCGCGCCCAGGACCAGGATGTTGTAGCGGCCCTCGGCCTCCGGGACGGCCGGCCCCTCCCGGAAGACCTCGCCGAGCGCGCCGCGGCTCGTGTTCGCGGCCCAGCCGCCGTAGAGCAGGGCGCCGCTGGTGAGCACGAGCGCGAGCGCGGTGACCGCCGCCGTGATCTTCCGCGCGCCGGGGGCGAGCAGGTGCAGCCGGATCAGCCGGAACGTGTCCACCCAGAGCACCGCCCAGCCCACCGCCAACGCCGCCAGGACCACCGCGAGCCCCAGCAGCACGCCGTCCCGGGCCATCAGCGAGATCAGGCTCGCGCGGGAGACCAGCCACCACAGCAGCCCGAGGATCAGCACGGCCCACACGGTGACGGTGACCCGCAGCGCCACGCGGCCGAGCCGGCGGCTGCCGGCGACGAGCTGGGCGCCGCCGGGGACCAGCAGGGTCAGGGCGGTGAGGATCAGCGCCCGGCGGGTGCGCTCGGTGGGGGAGGCGACGCGTGGATCTCGGAGCGGGTCGGGCTGCGCGTGACCGGCGGGGACGGATCCGGTGGCGGGCGACATCAGCGGTCGGCGGCCATCTGCTCGCGCAGGCGGGCCCCCTTGGCCCGGGCCTGGGCGTTGAGCTCGTCGGCGTGCTCGGCGAGGGCGGCGCGCAGGCGGTCGCCCTCCGCGGTGTCGGCCGAGGCGAGGATGCGGGTGGCCAGCAGGCCGGCGTTGCGGGCGCCGTCGATGGAGACGGTGGCCACCGGCACACCGGCGGGCATCTGGACGATCGAGAGCAGGGAGTCCATCCCGTCCAGGCTCTTGAGCTTCACGGGCACGCCGATCACGGGCAGGGGGGTGACGGCGGCGAGCATCCCGGGCAGGTGCGCCGCGCCGCCCGCGCCGGCCACGATCACGCGGATGCCGCGCTCGTGCGCGCGGGCGCCGAACTCCACCATCTCGTGGGGCATGCGGTGCGCGGAGACCACGCCGACCTCGACGGGCACGTCGAGCTCGCGCAGGGCCTCGGCGGCCGCGCTCATCACGGGCCAGTCGGAGTCGGAGCCCATCACGACGGAGACGACCGGGGCGTCGTCCTGCAGGGGCTGGGCGGGGGACTGGGGCGTGGCGGTCATGGGCGGGCCTCCGTCTCGGTGCCGGTGGTGGGGGCGTCGTCGCGCAGCAGTGCGGCGGCGGACTCGGCGGTCCGCACGGCCTCCTCGAGGCTGAGGCCGTGGTCCGCGACGACGTTGACGTGACCGACCTTGCGGCCCGGGCGCACGTCCTTGCCGTAGAGGTGGACCTTGGCCTGCGGGTGGGCGGCGAGGGCCGCGACGCTGCCGGCGTGCAGGTCCTCGCGGGCGCCGCCGAGGACGTTCTTCATCACGACGCCGGCCCCGCGGGGGGTCGTCTCGCCCAGCGGCAGGTCGAGCACGGCGCGGACGTGCTGCTCGAACTGGCCGGTGACGGCGCCGTCCATGGACCAGTGGCCGGAGTTGTGGGGGCGCATGGCCAGCTCGTTCACCTGGAAGCCCGGGCCGACCCCCGGCGTCTCGAACAGCTCGACCGCGAGCATGCCGGTGACGTCCAGCTCCTCGGCGAGGCGGACGGCCGCGGCGGTCGCGGCCGCGGCGACGGCCGGGTCGAGGTCCTGGGCCGGGGCGACCACGAGGTCGCACACGCCGGCCACCTGGACCGAGTCGACGACGGGGTAGACGGCCACCTCACCGGAGGGGGTGCGCGCCACCTGCGCGGAGAGCTCACGGGAGAAGGGGACGAGGGCCTCGGCCAGCAGCGGGGCGATGCCGGCGCCGAGCCACGCGGCCAGGGTGCCGTCCGCGGCGGAGGCGCGGGCGTCGTCGGCGTCGTCGAGCTTGAGCACGCCCTTGCCGTCGTAGCCGCCGCGGGCGGTCTTGAGGATCATCGGCCAGCCGTGCTCGTCGCCGAAGGCGAGGACGGCCTCGAGGTCGTCGACCGGCGCCCACGCCGGGTTCGGCAGGCCCAGCCGCTCGACGGCGGCGCGCATGACCAGCTTGTCCTGGGCGTGCTGCAGCGCCTCGGGGCCGGGGCGCACGGCGACGCCGGCCTCCTGCAGGGCCCGCAGGTGCTCGGTGGGCACGTGCTCGTGGTCGAAGGTGACCACGTCCACCGTGGCCGCGAACGCGCGCAGGTCCGCCAGGTCCGTGTGGTCGCCGACCACGTGGGGGGCGACCTGGGCCGCTGACGCGTCCGGGGCCTCCGCGAGCACGCGGAAGGGCACGCCGAGCTCCGCGGCGGCGCCCGCCATCATGCGGGCCAGCTGCCCGCCACCGATCACACCGAGTCGAGGGGAAGTCACCCGGACAGGGTAGTCGGACCGGCTGAGAACTCCGTCACGGAGGGGTGGCCGATGCCGGATCCGAGGAGGGCGCGCGCCGGGGGCGCGGCTACAGTGTTCCCCAGCCCTGCGCGGGTCCGCCCCGCGTGCACACCCCCGTCCCGAACCGAGGAGTCCACGCCCATGCTGTCCGATCTCTGGGGCCGCCTGACCGGGATGGCCTCCCTGCTGTGGCGGGAGGTGGCCAAGTTCGGCACCGTCGGTGCGGCCGCGTTCGTGGTGGACTCGCTCGTCTTCTGGTGGATGATGACCGGCCCGCTCGAGGGGTCCAACGTCAAGGCCAAGATCGTGGGCGGCGTCGTCGCCACCCTGTTCAGCTGGGTCGCCAACCGTTACTGGACGTTCCGGGACAAGCGCTCCTCGAACAAGACGCGCGAGCTCGTGATGTTCCTGATCATGAACGCGATCGGGCTGGGGATCCAGGCCGGCTGCGTGGCGATCGCGCAGTACCTGCTGGGCGTGACCGACCCGACCGGCCTGTTCATCGCCGGCAACGTGATCGGCCTGTTCTTCGGCACCGTGTTCCGCTACTTCGCCTACCGGTTCTGGGTGTTCAAGGAGAAGCTGGACGTGGAGCCCGGCTTCGCCAACGACCTCGCGATCATCACCGGTCAGATGCCCGTGCTGCGCGAGGACCAGCTGCCTCCGCACGGCCGGCACCGCGCCCCCGACGCCGGGGTCTGAGCGTCCCCGCCTGACCCCGCCGCCCCGTCAGGGGCGCACGGTCACCGCCCGGCCCGCGTCCCACGCCTCCAGCGCGGCCCGCACTCCCGCCCACGTCAGGCGGGGGCGCGGGCCGTCGTCGTCCGGGGCGACGTCGGCCCCGGCCGGGATCGACGCGGGCCGCACGTGATCCACGGGGCCGGGCAGGGCATCCGGCTGGGCGCGGATCTCGGCGGCCACGTCCACGACGGCCGGATCGGCGGCCGGGCCGTCGAACTCGGGCTCGAGGCCGCGCGGCAGGGCCACGGCGAAGACGGCCACGGACGGGTCCGGCCACGCCTCGGGCCGGTCCGTGAGGACGGCGGCGGGGGAGTCGCCCTCGAGGGCGGGCTCGGCCTCGGCGCAGAGCACGCCGAGGGCGAGGGCGTGGGAGAGCCAGTGGACGGGCAGGTCCAGGGCGACGGCGTCGCCCGCGCCGATGCCCTCGGCGCCGAGCAGGCCCGCGAACTTGGCGGCCCAGTTCACGGTCACACGGCCCGAGAGCTCGATGCGCTGGTCCACCGCGCCGGGCTCGTCCGGGGCCCCCGGCTCCTGGACGAGCGCGGGCCGCGGGGAGGAGGCGAGGCGGAGCACGAGGGGGCCGGTGGACCGGGGTGCGGAGAGGGAGACCATGGGCCCAGTGTGGCACCCGCTCGGTTTGACTCGGCATGAATCACACCGATGTAATGAACCCGGGCCAACGGTCCCGCCAGGAGGGGCCCGCCGGATTGCCCGGCACCCGCGCGGACCGCATGGTCACCCGGCCCACACCGCCACGTCGATCCCGGGAAGAGGCGTCACACATGGAGCAGACCCAGCGAGTCGAGGACGCGCACCGCGCCGATCCCGCGCCGGCGCCTCGTCCGCGGAGCGTCCCCAGCGACTGGTTCCTCGACCCCGCCGACCCGCAGGCCAGCGTCTCCAGCGCGAGCCTCGAGGATCAGGCGACCGCCTTCCTCACCGCCCACGACCTCGACGGCGAGACCGGCACCCCGGCCGCCACCGTCACCGCCCTCTTCCCCGGTGACGCGCGTCCGGTCGAGGCCGTGCCCGTCTCCGCCGACTGGGCCGCCATCCCGGGCGTGACCACCGAGCCCGTCGAGGGCGAGCTGGCCTGGCAGGCGGACGCCCTGTGCGCGCAGACGGACCCCGAGGCGTTCTTCCCGGAGAAGGGCGGCTCCACGCGGGACGCCAAGCGTGTGTGCGAGGCCTGCACCGTCAAGGACGCGTGCCTGGAGTACGCCATGGCGAACGACGAGCGCTTCGGCATCTGGGGCGGGCTCTCCGAACGCGAGCGTCGCCGCCTGCGCCGCGCCCGCGCCTGACGCACCGCGCTCATCCGCCGGGCGCGGTGCCCGGCGCGGACCACCCGGTCCGGGCTCAGCCGCGGCCCCAGCTGGGGTCGAGCACCTGCGGGTCCACGCCCAGCGCGTCGGCGCAACGGCTCAGCGCCACCCCGTAGACGGCCCCCTCGAGGTCGGCCGGGTCGGCCGCGTCCCGCAGCGGCCGCTCGAACAGGGTGATCAGCACCCCGTCCCGGCCCTGCCGCTCGGCCCGCGCGAACAGCGCCTCCTCATCCCGTTCCCGGCCGGCGTGCAGCTCGCGCAGTCGCTCGTCGAGCCGGTCCGGGATGCGCTCCACCCGCGCGGTCACGTGCCGCAGCCCGGGCGCGTCCAGGGAGCCCAGCCGGTCCACCGCCTTCTCGACGGCGGTCAGCAGCGCCTCGCCCCGGCCCCGCTCCGAGCGTGCACCGAACGGGCGCGGATGCCGCAGCCCCCGGCCACGGCGGTCCCGACCGCCGCGCCCCGCGGGGGAGGAGACGCCGGCCTCGGCCGGGCCGCCCTCGACGCCCGGCTCGGCCCCCGCGGCGTCGCCCGCCCGGAACGGCAGGGGGTCGAGGGGATCGGAGGAGGCGGACGCGGTCATGCGCGCCATGGTAGGCCACCGCTCCGGGCCGTCCGCCGAGTAGGGTGGCGGGCGTGGGACCCATGCGACGCTGCAGCAAGACCGGATGCCAGAGCCCTGCCCTGGCCACGCTGACGTACAACTACGCGGACTCGCAGGTGGTCATCGGGCCCCTGTCGCGCCGGGCGGAGCCGCACACGTACGACCTCTGCGGCGAGCACGCTCGACGCACCACGGCCCCGCGCGGCTGGGAGGTGCTGCGGCTGGAGCTGCCCGAGCACTACGAGGCCGTCGACGCGGACGGCGGCGTGCGCACGGTCCCCACCCGGCCCATGGCCGTCCCGCCGGCCCGCCCCGGGCTGCGCGTGGTGCGTGACGGGGACTGACGCGGCACGTGTCGTGCCGTCCGGGGCCTCGCTAGGCTGGAGGGCATGACTGAGACCTCCGCAGAGTTCCGCACCCCCGACGTCGACCCGGCCTTCGCCAACCGCACCACCGTGTCCGGTGCCTCGTTCGACTTCACGGTCCGGGACCTGTCCCTGGCCGAGGCGGGCCGCCACCAGATCCGCCTGGCCGAGCACGAGATGCCGGGGCTGATGTCCCTGCGCGAGGAGTACGGGGAGGCCCAGCCGCTCAAGGGCGCCCGCATCGCCGGCTCCCTGCACATGACCGTGCAGACCGCCGTGCTCATCGAGACCCTCATCGCCCTCGGCGCCGAGGTCCGGTGGGCCTCCTGCAACATCTTCTCCACGCAGGACGAGGCCGCCGCCGCCGTCGTCGTGGGCTCGGGCACCCCCGAGGACCCGCAGGGCGTGCCGGTGTTCGCCTGGAAGAACGAGTCCCTCGAGGACTACTGGTGGACCGCCTCGCAGATCCTCACCTGGCCGGGCGCGGACGAGGATCCGGAGCTCGGCCCCAACATGATCCTGGACGACGGCGGCGACGCCACCCTGCTGGTGCACAAGGGCGTCGAGTTCGAGGCCGCGGGCGCCGTGCCCAGCGCCACCGAGGACGATCCCGAGGAGTACCGGATCATCCTCGAGACGCTGCGCCGCTCGCTGGCCCGCGACCCGCAGCACTGGACCCGCACCGCCGGCACCCTGCGCGGCGTCTCCGAGGAGACCACCACGGGCGTGCTGCGCCTCTACCAGCTGGCGCAGGAGGGCCGCCTGCTCTTCCCGGCGATCAACGTGAACGACGCCGTGACCAAGTCCAAGTTCGACAACAAGTACGGCATCCGCCACTCCCTCCCGGACGGCATCATGCGCGCCACGGACGTGCTGATCGGCGGCAAGGTGGCTGTGGTCTGCGGCTACGGCGACGTCGGCAAGGGCGCTGCCGAGGCCCTGCGCGGCCAGGGCGCCCGCGTGATCGTCACGGAGATCGACCCGATCTGCGCGCTGCAGGCCGCGATGGACGGCTACCAGGTGGCCCGCCTCGAGGACGTGGTGGGCGAGGGCGACATCTTCGTCACCACCACCGGCGGCAAGGACATCATCATGGCCGAGCACATGGCCGCCATGAAGGACAAGGCCATCGTGGGCAACGTCGGCCACTTCGACAACGAGATCGACATGGCCGGCCTGGCCCGCATCCCCGGCGTCGTGAAGACGGAGATCAAGCCGCAGGTCCACGAGTGGACCCTGGACGGCGGCACGGAGGCCGAGCGCAGCATCATCGTGCTCTCCGAGGGCCGCCTGCTGAACCTCGGCAACGCCACCGGCCACCCCTCGTTCGTGATGAGCGCGTCCTTCACCAACCAGGTGATGGCGCAGATCGAGCTCTTCGGCGGCTCCACGGGCACCGGCGCCCTGACCGGCGAGCACTACGAGAAGCGCGTCTACACGCTGCCCAAGGTGCTGGACGAGAAGGTCGCCCGCCTGCACCTGGACGCCCTCGGCGTCGGGCTGACCGAGCTGACCAAGGCCCAGGCCGAGTACCTCGGCGTGGACGTGGCCGGCCCCTACAAGGCCGACCACTACCGCTACTGATCCCCGGCGCCCGCGGGCGGACGGACCCACTCGAGAGAGGCACGAGCATGGCTTCCCATCAGGCCGGCCGCGGGCGCGACGAGCGCGCCGGGGCGGAGGACTTCGATTCCGGGCTGGACTACGGCGCGTTCGTCGAGGACGACGCCGCAGACGACCCGAACCGCACCCAGGCGCTGCCCGCCATGGGCCGGGACGACGACGGCGGCGCCCAGCACACCTCGGCGCTCAGCCCCGAGGACCTCGCCGCGCTGCGCGGCGGGGACGCGGCGGCCGCGGACCGACGCGACGCCGGCCGCCCGGCCGCGGACGCCGACCGCGACATCGTCGCCTCCCGGGCCGTGCCCGAGGGCGGCCGGCGGCCGCTGCCCGGCGCCGACGAGCTCGGCCCGCTGAGCGCCGCCGTCGGGGCCCGCGCGGCGGGGTCGAGTGCAGCCGCCCCGGTCGACCGCTACCCCGAGGACGGCACCGCCGCCCCCGTGGCGCAGGCGGCGGCCCTGCAGGGCCCCACGCCGGAGGAGCGCGCGCGCCTGCCCAAGGCGGGCCCGCGCCTGGCGCAGGTGCTGCTGGCGATCCTCGCCCCGCTCGCCCTGCTGCTGGCCGCCGTCCGCCTCGTGGCGAGCCCGGTGTTCCTGTGGCTGGAGTACCACCGGCCCGGGTTCCCCGCGGACCGGTTCGGCTTCACCCTCGCCGACCGCATGCACTACGGCTCCGCCGGGCTGGACTACGTGACCAACCTGGCCGGGCCGCGGTACCTCAGCAGCCTCACGCACCAGGGCGCGCCGCTGTTCACCGAGGTCGAGGTCGACCACATGACGGACGTGAAGACCGTGCTGTGGATCGCCGCCGCGGCGCTCGTGGTGCTCCTGGTGGTGTGCGCCCTGCTCATCGCGTCCCTGCTGCGCACCAGCCCCGGCGGGGTGCGCCGCGCCCTGTTCGCCGGCGCCGTGTGGCTGCCGCTCGCGGTGATCGCGCTCGCGGTCCTGGCGGTGCTGGGCTGGGAGACGTTCTTCGCCGGGTTCCACTCGCTGTTCTTCGCGGACGGCACGTGGACGTTCTCCGTGCGGGACGCCCTCATCCGCCTCTACCCCGAGCAGTTCTGGGTGGACGCGGCCGTGGTGGTCGGGCTGGTGACCCTGCTGGCGTCCCTCGTGACGCTCGTGCTCACGTGGCCCACGCGCCGCCGTCGTGAGCTGAGCGCGGACCGCCGCGAGCAGCTGCTGCGGACCCGCCTGCGGTGGGCCCGGGAGGACGACGCCGTGGTGCGCTGACCGCCGCCGGACGGCACCGGGAACGGGCCGGGAGGACGAGGCGTCCTCCCGGCCCGTCGTCGTCCGGGGGCGCGGGGTCAGCGGCGGTAGAGGGCCTCGACGTCCTCGGCGTGGTCCTCGATCACCTGGGCCCGCTTGAGCTTCTGGGACTGGGTGACGTGCCCGGAGTCCTCGGTGAACGGGTGGTCCAGGATGCGGAAGCGGCGGATGGACTCGGCGCGGGAGACGCCCGCGTTGACCTGGTCCACCGCCTCCTGGATCGAGGCCAGCACGGTGGGGTCCGTCGCGGCCTCGGCCGGCGTGAGGCTGAGCTCGCGGTCCAGGGCCCACTGGGTGAAGGCCTCGGTGTCCAGGGTGATGAGGGCGCCCACGAACGGGCGGTTCTCCCCGACCACCACGACGTGCTCGATGAGCCGGTGCTGGCGCAGCGCCTCCTCCATGGGCGTGGGGTACACGTTCTTGCCGCCGGCGGTGATGATCACGTCCTTCTTGCGGCCGGTGATCCGCAGGAAGCCGTGCTCGTCCAGCGCACCGATGTCCCCGGTGCGGAAGAAGTCGTCCTCCATCGCCTCCGCCGACGCCTTCGGCATGCCGTGGTAGCCGTCGAACACCACGGGGCCGCGGATGAGGATCTCGCCGTCCTCGGCGATCTTCACCGTCACCCCGGCCACGGGCAGGCCCACAGTGCCCACGCGGTGCGCGCCGGGGATGTTCACGGTGGCCGGCGCGGTGGTCTCCGTGAGGCCGTAGCCCTCCACGATCGGAATGCCGGCGCCGCGGAAGAAGTGCACCAGCTCCGGGGAGAGGGCGGACGCGCCGGACACGCACGAGATCACCTCGCCGCCGAGGGCCTCCCGGATCTTGCGGTAGACCAGCCGGTCGAACAGCGCACGCCGGGCGCGCAGCAGGACCGAAGGCCCGGGGCCGTCCCCGAACTCGGCCTCGTCCACGGCCGTGGACCACTCGATGGCGGTGCGCTTGGCGGCCGCGTAGATCCGCCCGGTGCCGCCCTTCTGGGCCTTGGCCTCGATGCCGGCCTCGACCTTCTCGAACACGCGCGGCACGGCCAGCAGCCACGTGGGGTGGAAGGAGGCGAGGTCGTCGAGCAGCGTGGCCGGGGAGCCGGAGTGGGCCACCTGGATGCGGGCGTACAGGCAGATGACCTGGACGGCGTGGGCGAGCACGTGGGCCAGCGGGAGGAAGAGCAGGGTGCGCGACGTCGTCGTCTCCGGGGACCACTGGACCACCTCGCGCGCGAAGTGCAGCACGTTGATGGCCGCGCCCACGAAGTTGCCGTGCGTGATCACGGCGCCCTTCGGGCGGCCGGTGGTGCCGGAGGTGTAGACGATCGAGGCGGGGCTGGCGAGGGTCGCCAGCGAGCGGGCGTGCTCGACGGCGTCGTCCGACACGAACGCGCCGGCCTCGGCCAGCTCCGCCAGTCCGGCGTCCGTCAGCGGGAACGTCGCCACGTCCACGCCCGCGTGCCCGGCGGCCTCGGCGACGCGCTCGCCGAGCTCCTCGCTGCCGACGGCGACCACCCGCAGCCCCGAGTCCGTGACGATGTGCTCCACCTGGTGGGCGGAGGAGGTCTCGTAGATCGGCACGGAGACGGCGCCGGCGAACCACACGGCCTGGTCGAGGACGGCCCACGCGTAGGAGGTGGGGGAGAACAGGCCCACCCGGTCCCCGGGCTGGACGCCGTGGGCGATGAGGCCGGCCGCCACGGCGCGCACCTGGGTCAGGAACGCGGTGAAGTGGACGTCCACCCAGCCGCCCGCGCCGTTGCGCTGGGCGTACACGGGGGCGTCCGGCCGATCGGCACAGGAGGCGACGATCAGGTCCGTGATGTTGGAGTCCGCCGGCGGCATGCCGACGAGCTCGGTGGCGGACTCATGGACGGGGCTCTGGTTCTGCACGGTCCGAGCGTATCCATTTTCGGACGTGCGGCGCGCATTCGGGCACACCCGCGCCCGCGACGCGGCCGTCAGATCCAGCTGCTGAACCACATCCGCCAGCGCCACTGGTCGTACGAGATGACGTCGCCGATCCACACGGGCAGGAAGAACAGGGACACGGCGACGGCGATCGTCACGTACGCCAGCACCAGGGCCGAGCCCCAGCGGGGCCCGGGCCGGCGACCCGGCCGCAGCAGCAGCGAGAGCGCCAGGGCGATCATCATCACGAGGAAGGGCTCGTAGGCGATCGTGTAGAAGAAGAACATGGTCCGCTCGGGCCACAGGAACCACACCAGCTGCCCGGCCACGTAGGCGCAGAGCAGGGCGCCGGCCCGCCAGTCCCGGTGGCGCACCAGCAGCCACACGCACACGAGGACGGCGGCCAGGCCCGTCCACCACACGAACGGGTTGGCGATGTCCGTGATGGCCGCCGAGCACGCGCCCGCGGCGTCCGCCGGGCAGATCCCCTCGCCGGGCTCTGCGCCCTCGTAGTAGTAGCTCACGGGCCGGCCCATGAACGGCCAGGTCCACGGGTTGGCGGCGTAGTCATGGGGGCTGGTGAGGCCCTGGTGGAAGGTCGTGGACTCCACGTGGTAGTGCCACAGGGAGCGCAGCGGACCGGGGACCAGCCCGGCGAGCAGGCCCTCCGGCGGGTTGTCCCGGTGCCAGTCCCGGTAGTAGCCGCCCTCCGTGACGAACCAGCCGGTCCACGAGGCCAGGTAGGCGACCAGGCCGCCGCCCACCACGGCCCCGAACGCGTACAGGCCGTCCTTCTCGACGCCGGCCCACGCCCAGTGCCGCACCCCGGCGGTCCGGCGCGCGGACATGTCCCACAGGACCGTGAGCAGGCCGAAGGCCGCCATGAACGCCAGCCCGGAGAGCTTCACGGCGCAGCCGGCGCCCAGCAGCACGCCTGCGAGCAGTCGCCACGGGCGCCAGCCGAGCCACGGCCCGCTGGCCAGGGCGTCGCGTCCTAACCGGGCGACGTCGTGGGCGATCCGCTCCGCGAGCAGCCGCCGCCCGTGGACGCGGTCGGCCAGCAGCGCGGCGAAGGCCGCGAGCACGAAGAACGAGAGGAAGATGTCCAGCAGCCCGATGCGGGACATCACCAGGTGGTGGCCCTCCACGGCCAGCAGCAGCCCGGCGACCGCGCCCAGGGACACCGAGCGCAGCAGGTGCTGCGTGGCGAGGGCGACCAGCAGGACGGACAGCGTGCCGGCCACCGCGGCGCTGAACCGCCAGCCCACCCCGTTGTCCGGGCCGAACGCGAGCATGCCCAGGCCGATCAGCCACTTGCCCAGCGGCGGGTGCACCACGTAGGCGGCTCCCTCGAGCGGCTCTGCCTCGCCGCGCGCGAACGCGTCGTTGACGTCCTCGTCCCACCGCCGCTCGTAGCCGGACTCCAGGAGGGAGTAGGCGTCCTTGGGGTAGTAGGTCTCGTCGAAGATCAGCTGGTCCGGGTGGGCCAGGTTCGTGAACCGCAGCACGCCGGCGATCACCGTGACCAGCAGCGGCAGGATCCAGTGCCACCGCGTCAGGGGCGCCGCGCTCACCCCGAGGCGGGCGCGCAGGGCGGCGACGCCGAAGGGGCCGTCGTCGACCGCGACGGCGGCGGGGCGGGGGGCGAGGGCGGTGGCGGGCACGGGTTCCATGCTAGGGGGACAGGTGGACGGCGAGACGTGCACGG
Source organism: Micrococcus luteus (assembly GCF_022664405.1). NCBI lineage: Bacteria > Bacillati > Actinomycetota > Actinomycetes > Micrococcales > Micrococcaceae > Micrococcus > Micrococcus luteus. Next base: position 43,039 of record NZ_JAKRLB010000004.1, read on the forward strand.
TGACCGGGGCCGTAGGCTCGGGGCAGCCGTCCGTCCGTCGAAAGGTCGTCCCATGCCCGAGGGCCGCATCGTCCTGGCCGCCACCCCCATCGGCAACCTCGGGGACGCGTCCGCGCGCCTGCGTGAGCTGCTGGCGGAGGCGGACGTGATCGCCGCCGAGGACACCCGGACCGCGCGGCGCCTGTGCGCCGGACTGGGCGTCACCCCGACGGGCAGGGTGGTGGCCCATCACGAGCACAATGAGGCGGCCTCCACCCAGGGGCTGCTGGACCAGGTGCGGGGCGGTGCCACGGTGGCGGTGGTCTCGGACGCGGGCATGCCCACGGTCTCGGACCCGGGGTACCGGCTCGTGGCGGCCGCGGTGTCCGCAGGGCTGCCCGTGACCTGCGCGCCCGGCCCCTCCGCCGTGACCACCGCGCTCGCCCTGTCCGGCCTGCCGACGGACCGGTTCGCCTTCGACGGCTTCGTCCCCCGCAAGGACGGGGAACGACGGCGATGGCTCACCTCCCTGCTGACCGAGGCCCGCACCGTGGTCGCCTTCGAGTCGCCGCAGCGTCTGGCGGACGCGCTGGCCGTCGTCGTGGAGGTCCTCGGTGCGGAGCGGCCGGTGTGCGTGGCCCGCGAGCTCACCAAGCTGCACGAGGAGGTGGTGCGCGGCACCGCGGTCGAGGTGCATGCCTGGGCTGCGGAGCGGCACGCGGGGGAGGGGATCCGCGGGGAGATCGTGCTGGTGATCGGGCCGCCCGCGCCCGGCGCCGAGGGCGAGGCGTCCGAGGCGGGCGCCGTCGCCGAGGTGGCGGTGCTGGTGGAGTCCGGCACCCGGCTGAAGGAGGCCGTGGCCGCGGTGGCCGGAGCCCACGGGATGCGGAGCCGGGAGCTCTACCAGGCGGTGCTCGCGGCCCGGGGCTGACACGTCCCCGGCTACACAGATGCTCATGCGCGATGGCGCGGCCCCGGGGCCTGGCTAGGATCAGCCGTGGAGCCGTTGCCGACCGCCGCCGGACGGCGTCGGAATACCCGTGCCCGTCCACCCGTTCCCCTGAGGGACGCGGGGCGCGCCGCCTCCGACCACCGACCCCGAAAGAGGTGCATCATGACCGTGACCGCTGAGCGCGAGAAGGCGCTGCTGGAGTCCGTCCCCACCGGCCTGCTGATCGACGGCGAGTGGCGAGATGCCTCCTCCGGCAAGACCTTCGACGTGAAGGACCCGGCCACCGGCAAGGTCATCGCGAGCCTGCAGGACGCGAACTCCGACGACGCCATGGCCGCCTTCGACGCCGCCTGCGCCGCGCAGGCCGACTGGGCCCGCACCCCGGCCAAGGAGCGCGCCGACATCCTGCGCCGCGCCTACGATCTGATCAACGAGCGCGCCGAGGACTTCGCGCTGCTGATGACCCTCGAGATGGGCAAGCCGCTCGCCGAGGCCCGCGGCGAGGTCACGTACGGCAACGGCTTCCTGCGCTGGTTCTCGGAGGAGGCCGGCCGCCACTACGGCCGCACCCTGACCGTGCCCGAGGGCACGCTGCGCATGCAGGTGCACCACCGCCCGGTGGGCCCGTGCCTGCTGATCACCCCGTGGAACTTCCCGCTGGCCATGGCCACCCGCAAGGTGGGCCCCGCCGTCGCCGCTGGCTGCACCATGGTCCTCAAGGCCGCCAAGCTGACCCCGCTGACCACCCAGCTGTTCGCGCAGGTGATGCAGGAGGCCGGCCTGCCCAAGGGCGTGCTCAACGTCGTGGCGGGCTCCTCCGCCTCGTCGATCTCCAGCCCGATCCTGCAGGACCGGCGCCTGCGCAAGGTGTCCTTCACCGGTTCCACCCCGGTCGGTGTGCGCCTCATGAAGGACGCGGCGGACAACGTGCTGCGCACCTCCATGGAGCTCGGCGGCAACGCCCCGCTCATCGTCTTCGAGGATGCGGACCTGGACGCCGCCGTCGAGGGCGCCTTCGCCGCGAAGATGCGCAACATGGGCGAGGCCTGCACCGCCGCCAACCGCTTCCTCGTGCACGAGGACGTGGCCGAGGAGTTCACGCAGAAGTTCGTGGCCAAGCTCGAGGCGCTCAAGCCCCTGCGCGGCACCGACCCGGAGTCCACCCTCGGCCCGATCGTGGACGAGGGCGCGCGCGACGACATCGACCAGCTCGTCCAGGACGCCGTGGCGGCCGGCGGCGAGGTGCTCACCGGCGGCCACAAGATCGAGGGCGACGGCTACTTCTACGCGCCGACCGCGATCAAGGTGGAGAAGGGCAACCCGATCCTCCAGCAGGAGATCTTCGGCCCGGTGGCCCCGATCGTGACCTTCTCCTCCGAGGAGGAGGCCATCGAGATGGCCAACGACACCGAGTACGGCCTCGCCTCCTACGTGTTCACGAAGGATCAGGCCCGGATGTACCGCGTGGCCGAGAGCATCGAGTTCGGCCTCATGGGCTACAACGTGGGCGTCATCTCCAACCCGGCCGCGCCGTTCGGCGGCGTGAAGCAGTCGGGCCTGGGCCGCGAGGGCGGCGCCGAGGGCATCGAGGAGTACACCTCGGTGCAGTACATCGGCATCGCCGACCCGTGGGCGGCCACGAAGGCCTGACCTCTTCGCCGCGCCGTGTCCTCCGGGGGCGGTATCGGGTGGTATCCGACGTGGATACCACCCGATACCGCCCCCGAGGCGTGTCGGGAGCCCGGGTTCGGCTCCCTAGAGTGGGGTGCATGGCCCACGCATCCGAGACCCCCCTCGCCTACCGCGCCCCCGCCCCGCATCCGGACGACGACGGCGGCCCGCGCCGGGACGCCCGCGAGGAGAAGTCGGGCCGCAAGCGTCGTCTCGAGTACCCGCCCGCACCGGAGCCGCTGCCGGTGCCCGTCGTGGACAACCACACGCACCTCGACTTCCGCGACGGCCTGGTCCGCGTGGACGTCCACCAGGCGATGGACGCGGCGGAGGCCGTGGGCGTGACCGGGGCGGTCCAGGTGGGCTGCGACGTCGCCTCGGCCCGGTTCACGATCGCGGCGATCGAGGCCGAGCCCCGCCTGCTCGGCGCCGTGGCGCTGCACCCCAACGACGCGGCCCGCCTGGCCGAGCGCGACGAGTTCGAGGACGCGTTCGCGGAGATCGCCGAGCTCGCCCGCCACCCCCGCGTGCGTGCGGTGGGCGAGACGGGCCTCGACTACTTCCGGACGCAGGACGAGGCCGGCCACGCGGCGCAGCAGGAGTCCTTCCGCCGGCACATCCGGCTCGCCCGCGAACTCGGCACGGCCCTGCAGATCCACGACCGGGACGCGCACGACGACGTCGTCCGGATCCTGCTCGAGGAGGCGGCCGACGGCGGGCTGCCCCCGCACGTGGTGTTCCACTGCTTCTCCGGCGGGCCCGATCTGGCCCGCACGTGCGCCGAGCACGGCTGGCACATGTCCTTCGCCGGTCCCGTCACCTTCAAGGCCAACGACGAGCTGCGCGAGGCGCTGCGGATCGCCCCGGCCGAGCTGCTGCTCGTGGAGACGGACGCGCCCTTCCTCACGCCGCATCCGCATCGGGGTCGCCCCAACGCGCCCTACCTGATCCCGCTGACCCTGCGGGGCATGGCGGAGACGCGCGGCGACGACGTGGACGCCCTCGCCCGCGCGGTGAGTGAGAACACCGCCCGGGTGTACGGCTCGTTCTAAGCCGATCCAGACCCGGCCCCTAGGATGGACGACGTGCTGACCCGACTCCTCAAAGCCCGGCTGCCCGAGGGAACGCAGTACCTGGTGGACCGCCCCATGCGGATCCGCCTCGTGTTCGTGGTCCTCGGGTCCCTCCTCGTGGCCGGCCTCGAGATGGTGGCGCTCGCCTCGATCCTCCCGCTGGTCAGCCTGCTGACCTCGGGGGAGCTGGGCTCCCCGGCGCTCGAAGGGCTGCTGGCCCGGTTCGGGGCCGTGACGGTGCCGGAGCAGACGGTGGCCTTCGCCGTCGTGATCGTGCTGGCCTTCCTGCTCAAGGCGATCCTGGTGCTCGCGTTCCGCTGGTGGACCATGGGGTTCACCAACCAGAACCTGATCCGCACGTCCGCCACGCTGCTGCGCTACTACCTGCGGGCCGACTACGGCCTGCACCTGACGCGCACTGTGGGCACCCTGGTCAACAATGTCACCGGCACCTCCAGCATGGCGTACACGGGCGTGGTGAACGCGTCCGTCACGTTCCTCACGGAGGCCGTGACGCTCGTCGCGGTGGCGGTCGTGGTGGGCGTCTCCATGCCGCTGACGGGGCTCGGGATGGCCCTGTACTTCCTCGCCGTCGCCTGGGTGATCAAGACCGTGATCCGCCGCCCGGCCTCCCGCTTGGGCTGGACCCTGGTGACCGCGGGGGAGCGGGCCAACACGGCGGCGCTGCAGGGCCTGGAGAACTACAAGGACGTGAAGATCCGCGGCAACGACTCGGCCTTCATGGAGGAGTACCGCGCGGCCCGCATGGAGAGCGCCGAAGCCACGCGGCTCAAGATGATCCTCACGATGATGCCGCGCTACGTGCTCGAGGTCGCCTTCGTGGCCGCCATCGCGGCGCTCGTGGCCGTGGCCTTCATCCAGGGCCGCGGCGGGGAGGCGTTCGGCTCGCTCGCCCTGCTCGCGATGGCCGGCTTCCGCGTGCTGCCGTCCATGGCGGCGCTCATGGCCACCACCAACGAGATCCGCACGTCCTGGCCGGCCTTCGAGCGCACGACGGCGGAGCTCGCCGCCGCGCAGCCGGTCCTGCACGCGGCGGACCGGCCCTACGAACGCATCACGTTCGAGGAGGCCATCGAGGTGCGGGACGCGTCCTTCACCTACCCCGGCAAGACCGAGCCGGTCCTGCGCGACATCGACCTGCGCATCCCCTTCGGCTCCTCGTACGCCTTCGTGGGCGGCAGCGGTGCCGGCAAGACCACCCTGGTGGACCTGGTCATCGGCTTCCACCACGCCCAGCGCGGCGGGGTCTACGTGGACGGGGTGGAGCTCGAGGCCAACCCGCGCGGCTGGTGGGACAACGTGGCGTTCGTCCCGCAGTCCGTCACCGTGGTCAACGGGACGGTGCTGCACAACGTGCTCCTGGACGTCGAGGCCGCCCAGACGGCGGACCGGGCCGAGGTGGAGCGCGTGCTGCGCGAAGCCCAGCTGGGCCAGTGGCTGGACGAGCTCCCCGACGGCCTGGACACCGTGATCGGCGAAGGGGCCGTGGGCGTCTCCGGCGGCCAGCGCCAGCGCCTGGGCATCGCGCGCGCGCTCTTCCGGCGCCCCCGCCTCCTCGTGCTCGACGAGGCGACGTCGGCCCTCGACAACCTCACGGAACGCCGGGTGACCGAGGTGATCGAGTCGCTGCGCGGCCGGATCACGGTCATCGTGGTCGCCCACCGTCTCTCCACGGTCAAGCGCTGCGATCAGATCGTGCTGATGGACCACGGTCGGATCATCGGCCAGGGCACGTTCGCCGGGCTGCAGGAGACGAGCCCCGAGTTCCGCGAGCTCGTCCGGCTCGGTGACCTCTCCACCTGAGCGGACCCCGCGCCGCTGCGTCCCGGCTACCCCGTCCGGCGCCCCGATAGACTCGCGGGCATGGTCCAGCCCTCCCCGCACCCCGCCCCCGCCCCGCTGCTGAGCGCCGCGGACGTGCGGCGCATCGCCGCCGAGCTGGACCTGCGTCCCACCAAGCAGTGGGGCCAGAACTTCGTGATCGACCCGAACACGATCCGGCGCATCGTGCAGGCCGCGGACGTGACCGCGGACGAGCACGTGCTGGAGATCGGCCCCGGACTGGGCTCGCTCACCCTCGGCCTGCTGGACGCGGCCGCCGCCGTCACCGCCGTCGAGATCGACCCGGTCACCGCCGCCCGCCTGCCGCGCACCGCCGCCGAGTTCCGCCCCGGGGCCGAGGACGCCCTCGCGGTGCTGCACGCGGACGCCATGACGCTGAGCGAGCAGGCACTGGCCGAGGTCCGGCCCGCTGCCGCCGCCGGCGGCCCCACCGCGCTCGTGGCGAACCTGCCCTACAACGTGGCCGTGCCCGTGCTGCTGCACGCGCTCGCGGTCCTGCCGGGGCTGCGGCACGGCCTGGTGATGGTGCAGGAGGAGGTCGCGGACCGTCTCGCGGCCGGGCCCGGCTCCAAGGTCTACGGCGTCCCGTCCGCCAAGGCGGCGTGGTATGCGGACGTGCGCAAGGCGGGCACCATCGGCACCCAGGTGTTCTGGCCCGCTCCGCGCATCCACTCCGGGCTGGTCGCCTTCACCCGGCGCGAGCCGCCGGCGGGCAGCACGTCCCGCCGGGAGGTCTTCGCCGTGGTGGACGCCGCCTTCGCCCAGCGCCGCAAGACCCTGCGCGCCGCGCTCGCCTCCTGGGCGGGGTCGCCGCAGGCGGCGGAGGACGCCCTGGTGGCCGCCGGCGTGGACCCGCGCGCCCGCGGCGAGGCCCTGGACATCGCGGCCTTCGCGCGGATCGCCGAGCACGGCCCGCGGCGTGCGGCGGAGGAGGTGAGCGCATGACGACGGAGGACCTCGGCCTCGACCCCACGGCCCGGCACGTCACGGTCAGCGCCCCCGGCAAGGTGAACCTGTCCCTGCGGGTGGGACCCCCCGGCGCGGACGGCTACCACCCCGTGGCCACCGTGTACCTGGCCGTCAGCCTGCGGGAGACCGTCACGGCGATCGCGCGCGCGGACGGGAGGATCACCGTCGGCCCGTCGGGCCGCCACATCAGTCTGGTGGACACCGAGGACGTGCCCTGGGACGAGCGCAACCTCGCGCACCGCGCCGCCGCACACCTGAGGCACACCCTCGGACTCGATCCTGACAGCCACGGCGTCCACCTCGAGGTCGCCAAGCAGGTCCCGGTCGCGGGCGGCATGGGCGGCGGCTCCGCCGACGCAGCCGCCGCGCTGCTCGCGTGCAGCGTCCTGTGGGAGACCGGGCACACCCGCGCCGAGCTCGCCGAGCTGGCCGCCCCGCTGGGCGCGGACGTGCCCTTCAGCGTGCTGGGCGGCGCCGCCGTCGGGCTCGGGACCGGGGCCGAGCTGACCCCCGTCGCGGCCCGCACCCCGGTGCACCTCGTCCTCGTCCCGGCGGACGCCGGGCTGTCCACCCCCGTGGTGTTCCAGACCCTGGACGAGCTGCGCCGGGAGGGCCACCTGACCGACGGGCCGACGCGCCCGGAGGTGAACGAGGCCGTCCTGCGGGCCCTCACCGCGGCCGACCCGCTCGAACTCGCCACCGCCATGGACAACGACCTGCAGACCCCGGCCGTCGTCCTGTTCCCCGAACTCTCGGACGTCCTCGACCTCGGTCTGGACGAAGGCGCGCTGCGCGGCATGGTCTCCGGCTCCGGCCCCACCCTGCTCTTCGTGGCGCAGGACGAGGCCTCCGCGCTGCGGCTGGCCTCGGCCATCGAGGAGCGCACGGGCGTGCGCGCCCTCCCCGTCCACGGCCCCGTGCCCGGCGCCCACGTGCTGTGACGCCCGGCGGCGCACCCCGCCGCCCCTGACCACCCCTCCTCCGTCCGGAAAGGACCACTCCCTCCATGGCCCACCTGCTCGGCGCCGAGAACATCGGCATCGCCTTCGGAACCCGCACCGTCCTCGAGGGCCTCTCCCTCGGCGTGGATGAGGGGGACCGGATCGGACTCGTGGGCCGCAACGGCGACGGCAAGTCCACCCTCATGCGCATCCTCGCCGGCCTCCAGGAACCCGACACGGGCCGCGTCACCCGTCGCGGCGGCGTCCGCGTGGGCGTGCTGGACCAGCAGGACCGGCTCGACCCGGAGCACACCGTGCGTCAGGCCGTGGTCGGGGACGTGGACGACCACGTGTGGGCCTCGGACCCCAAGGCCCGGGACGTCCTGGGCGGTCTCCTCGACGGCTTCGACCTGGAGCAGTCCGTGCGGGGCCTCTCCGGCGGCCAGCGCCGTCGCGTGGCCCTGGCCCGTCTGCTCGCCGGGGACGACGACGTCCTCTTCCTCGACGAGCCCACCAACCACCTGGACGTCGAGGGCGTCGCGTGGCTCGCCCGCCACCTGACGCAGCGCTGGCGCCCCACCGACGGCGGCCTCGTGGTGGTCACCCACGACCGGTGGTTCCTCGACGAGGTCTGCACGCGCACGTGGGAGGTGCACGACGCCACGGTGGACCCGTTCGACGGCGGCTACGCGGCGTGGGTGCTCGCGCGCGCGGAGCGCTCCCGGCAGGCGGCGGTGACGGAGCAGAAGCGTCAGCAGCTGGTGAAGAAGGAGCTCGCCTGGCTGCGCCGTGGCGCCCCGGCGCGCACGTCCAAGCCGAAGTTCCGCATCGAGGCGGCCAACGCCATCATCGAGGACGTCCCCGCCCCGCGCGACTCGGTGTCCCTGGCGAAGATGGCCACGGCCCGGCTCGGCAAGGACGTCCTCGACCTCGAGCACGTGAGCCTGACGCTGGGGGAGAAGCCGATCCTCGACGACGTCACCCTGCGCCTGGCGCCCGGCGAGCGGCTCGGCGTGGTCGGCGTCAACGGTGCCGGCAAGTCGACCCTGCTGCGCCTGCTCGACGGCCGCATCGCCCCGGACTCGGGGCGGGTGAAGCGCGGCAAGACGGTGGTCTCGGCCACCCTCACCCAGGACGTGAAGGAGCTCGACGACGTCGCCCACCTGCGCGTCGCCGAAGTCATGGCCCGCGAAGGCTCGTCCTTCCAGGTCGGTGACCGCGAGATGTCCTCCGGCCAGCTGCTCGAGATGCTCGGCTTCGGCACCTCCCGGCAGTGGACTCAGGTCTCCGAGCTCTCGGGCGGCGAGCGCCGGCGCCTGCAGCTGCTGCGCCTGCTCGTGGGCGAGCCCAACGTCCTCATGCTCGACGAGCCGACCAACGACCTGGACACGGACACCCTGGCCGCCGTCGAGGACGTGCTGGACGGGTGGCCGGGGACCCTGGTGGTGGTCTCCCATGACCGTTACCTGCTCGAGCGCGTCACCGACCACCAGGTCGCCCTGCTCGGGGACGGCAAGGTCCGCGGCCTGCCCGGCGGGGTGGATCAGTACCTCGAGCTGCGCGCCGCGATGGACGAGGCCGGCGGCCCGGCCCGGGGAGCCGGCGCAGCTCGGGGCCGCAACGACGTCGTCGGGACGTGCGCGGGCATGGGCGGGCCGGAGGAGGACACCGGGCCCACCGAGGCGGAGCGTCGGCTGGCCCGCAAGGAGATGGCCCGGCTCGAGAAGCAGATGACCCGGCTCCGGGACCGGAGGTCCGGCCTCGAGGCGCGGATGGCCGAGCTGGGGCAGGCGCAGGACTTCGACGCCCTCACCGCGGCCTCCGCCGACCTGAAGGACCTCGACGCGCAGCTGGACGTCCTGGAGGAGGAGTGGCTGCAGGCCGCTGAACTCGCCGAAGGAGACTGACGGGCGGGCGCGCACAGGAGGGTGCGGCGGCCGTCACAGCCATTCACAATTTCCGTCCTATAATCGGGGGCCGGGGCACGGCACCCTGCCCGGCCCACATGACGTGGACCATCCCCCCGCGTCAGGACGGAGGAGCAGAGCGTGTTCGCGAGCCCCGGTGACGAGTCGACCGCGCTCCGCATGGGCTCGACCGCCCGCGGTCGTGTCCTGGGCCGGCCCTGGGAGCGAGGCCTTCCGCGACTCGTCCTGGTCGTGGACGTGGTCGCGGTCCTGCTCGCCACCTTCGTGTCGGCCCAGCTCCGCTTCGGCGGACCGCGGCGCACCACCCTCCCGGGCGCCGCACTCGTCGACTACAGCGTCATCAGCCTCGCGCTGAGCGCGGCCTGGGTGCTCGCGCTGACCATCCAAGGCTCCCGGGACATCCGGATCTTGGGGGTGGGCACCGAGGAGTACAAGCGGGTCCTGCAGGCCACCCTGTACCTCTTCGGCACCGTCGCGATCCTCGCCTATGCGGCAGGTCTCGAAGTGGCGCGCGGCTACGTGGGCCTGGCTCTGCCGCTGGGCGTGCTCCTGCTCCTGCTGGGCCGGTTCCTCGTGCGCGGGTGGGTGGCGCGGCAGCGACACCGCGGCAGGTTCCGGCGACGGCTCCTGCTCGTCGGCGGCCCGAAGGCCGTCCGGCACATCTTCGAGGCCCTCGACTCCGAGGCCGGCGCCGGATACGCCCCCGTGGCGGCGGCCCTCCCCGGATACAAGACCCGGCAGGAGGACTACCTCCCGATACCGGTCTCCACGGACCTGGACACCGTGGAGGACGTGGTCGCCCACGTGGAGGAGCGCGACGTCGAAGCCGTGGTGATCACCTCGGGCCACCCGTTCGTCCCCTCGGACGTCCGCCGACTGGGCTGGGAGCTGCAGGAGCGCGGCGTCTCCCTGATCATGGCACCCGCCCTCGTGGACGTCGCCGGACCCCGCCTCCACACGCAGCCCCTCGCGGGTCTGCCGCTCATCCACCTCTCCACCCCGCGCCTCTCCGAGGGCAAGGCGTTCGCCAAGCGGGCGTTCGACGTCGTCGCGTCGGGTCTGGGCCTGATCGCCATCTCGCCGCTGCTGGTCGCCGTTGCGATCGCGGTCAAGGCCACGGACGGCGGGCCGGTGCTGTTCCGGCAGGAGCGCATCGGTCTCGGCGGCAGGCCGTTCACCATGCTCAAGTTCCGTTCCATGGTGGTGGATGCCGAGGAGATCCGGCAGCGGCTCGTCTCGGACGGCGGGGATGCGGACGTGCTGTTCAAGATGAAGGACGACCCGCGCATCACCCGGGTCGGCAAGCTCATCCGCCGCACCAGCATCGACGAGCTGCCCCAGCTCGTGAACGTGCTGCGGGGGGACATGTCCCTCGTGGGCCCGCGGCCCCACCTGCCGCACGAGGTCGAGGCCTACGAGCAGTACGTGCACCGCCGCTTCCTGGTGCAGCCCGGCATCACGGGGCTGTGGCAGGTCTCCGGCCGGTCCGACCTCCCGTGGGAGGAGGCGGTCCGCCTGGACCTCTACTACGTGGAGAACTGGTCCATCCTGGGCGACCTCGTGATCCTGGGGCGGACCGTCAAGGCCGTGATCGCCGCCGACGGCGCCTATTGACCCCGGATCCGCGCGACCCGTGTGGAAGAATGGGCCGTCGTCGCCGCCCCCTGGGGTCCGGCGCTCCGCCCTGGTGTAATGGCAGCACGCCGGCCTTTGGAGCCGTGCGGTCTAGGTTCGAATCCTAGGGGCGGAACCCCCGTCCGCTGACCCCCACCGGTGCAGGAGCCCCCATGTCCCAGCCGTCCGCCCGTCCCTCCGCCGTGATCGTCCTGGCCGCGGGCCAGGGCACCCGCATGAAGTCGACGACGCCGAAGATCATGCATGCGATCGGGGGGCGCTCCCTCGTGGGCCACGCGCTCGCGGCGGCCTGGTCGCTCGCGCCGGAGCACCTCGTGGCCGTGGTCCGGCACGAGCGGGCCCGCGTGGCCGAGCACCTCGAGACGGTGGCGGCCCAGCTGGGCATCGACGCGCTGGCGATCGCCGACCAGGACGACGTGCCGGGCACCGGCCGCGCCGTCGAGCTGGGCCTGGCCGCCCTGCCCGCGGACATCGAGGGCACCGTCGTGGTGACCTACGGCGACGTCCCGCTGCTGACCCCGGAGACGCTCGCCCGCCTCGTCGCGGACCACGAGGCGGACGGCAACGCCGTCACCGTGCTCACCGCCACCCTCGAGGACGCCACCGGCTACGGCCGCATCGTCCGCGACGCCGAGGGCCTCGTGGAGCGGATCATGGAGCACAAGGACGCCCTCGCCCACGCCGAGTCCACGGGGGACGACTCCTTCGTGGCGATCCGCGAGGTCAACTCCGGCATCTACGCCTTCGACGCCGCCCTGCTGCGCCGCACCCTGCCGGAGATCTCCACGGACAACGTGCAGGGCGAGAAGTACCTCACGGACGTGCTCGGCATGGCCCGCGCCGAGGGCGGCCGCGTCGCCTCCGTGGGCACAGACGACGTGTGGGAGGTCGAGGGCGCCAACGACCGCCGGCAGCTCTCCGACCTGGGCCGCCAGCTCAACGACCGCGTGCTGCGCGGCTGGATGAAGGAGGGCGTCACGGTCGTCGACCCGTCCTCCACGTGGGTGGACGTCACCGTCTCCCTCGCCTCGGACGTCACGCTCAAGCCCGGCACCCAGCTGCATGGGGCGACGTCGGTGGCCACGGGCGCCGTCGTCGGCCCGGACTCCACCCTCACGGACACGCAGGTGGGGGAGGGCGCCGTGGTGAAGCGCACCGACGCCACGGAGGCCGTGATCGGCGCGGGTGCGACCGTCGGCCCGTTCACCTACCTGCGCCCGGGCACGGTGCTGGGGGAGGATGGCAAGATCGGCGCGTTCTACGAGACCAAGAACGTGACCGTGGGCCGCGGCGCCAAGCTCTCCCACCTGGGCTACGCCGGGGACGCCGAGATCGGCGAGTACACCAACATCGGCTGCGGCAACATCACCGCCAACTACGACGGCGTCGCCAAGCACCGCACCGTGATCGGCGCGCACGTACGCACCGGCTCGAACACGGTGTTCACGGCCCCGGTCTCGGTGGGCGACGGCGCCTACACCGGTGCCGGCGCGGTGGTCCGCGACGACGTCCCAGCCGGCGCCCTGGCCCTGAACGCCGTGGCGCAGCGCACCATCGAGGGCTGGGTGCCCGCCAAGCGCCCGGGCACCTCCTCGGCCGAGGCCGCGCGGGCCGCCGGCGCGGAGGGCCCCGGCGCTCAGGGCTGACCCCGCGCGCCCGACAAGAGGTCGGCGTGTCACAACCGTACCGATTCCGGTACGGTTGTGACACCAGAGATGAGGTGGTGATCCCGTGACGTATCGTGACGATCTGTGGGACGTGGCTGCGGGGAACCACGGGGTCATCACCACTACGGAAGCGGAGGAGGCGGGCGTGCCCGCCGTCGAGGTCCGCAAGCTCGCCCAGCGCGGCGTTCTGCGGAGGCTGGCCCACGGGGTGTACCTCCATCGCCAGGTTCCCCGCGACCGGTTCACGGACGCGGCGGAGGCCGTGGCCACGGGCGGTGAAGATGCATTCCTGGACTGGGACGCAGTGCTGTCACTGTACGACCTCGCCCTGGTCGATCCCTCCGTCGTACGGGTGGGCGTGACGAGGCGGTACCGCGGCTCGCCGCGCGCGCATGTACGAGTGACACGACGCCGTCCCCCGCCGGGCGACGAGGACCTCACCTTTCACGGCGGCGTGCGAGGCCTCACGATCAACCAAGCCCTTCGTGAGGCACTCGACCGCATCCCTCTCGAGCGCGTCGCCGCTGCGATCGAGGAGGCCCGCGCGCGCGGGCTGCTCACGGTGGGCGAGGCGAGGAGCTTGAAGAAGGACCTGGAGGCGCGGCAGAACGGTGGACATCGTGGCGGTCGATGACGTGGTCGTGGGCCTGGGCGATCTGGGAGCTCGAGGTGCGCCCAGGAGCGAAGGCCAACTCAACCGTCGACTGGAGGCGATCGCTGACGCGATGGGCGTTCCGGTGGACCGGGCGCGCCGGTTGCTGGGAGCAGTGATCGTGGCGCAGATGTTGCCGGAAGGCGTCGTAGTCAAGGGTGGAAATGGCGTTCGACTCCGACATGGAGCCACCGGGACGCGGGCGACCCGGGATCTCGATCTACTGGCTCGCGATCCCCAGCAGGCGCTGAAGGACTTGACCGGGTTCGTCGACCGGGGATGGGGGGCCGCGCCCGGGAGCAAGAGAGAACTCAAGGCCGACCCGGCTGCGACCCGGGTGGCCTTCTTCGGCACGGTGCATGAGGACGATCCTGCGGAGCCTCTCGGAGTGCCCGATCCCTACGTCCTGTCACGAGCGAAGGTGACCCTGCATTTTCTCTCCGCGAGGACAAGTTGGGTGTCGGTCCCGATCGAGATCGGGCGCGACGAACTCGAGGGCAGCACGCTGGCGCAGCCAGTCGAGGTCGTGGCACCCCAGGTCGCGGAGGCGGTCACCGCGTTGGGATGTGGAACACCGCGGTCTGTGGCCGTGATGGCTGTCGAGCAGCAGCTCGCACAGAAGATCCATGCCGTCACGGATCCACATCAGACGCGAGGCCACGATCTCGTGGACATCCAGTTGCTCTGGCATGGGGCGGAGGCCGAGGGTGGTGTCGACATCCCGTTGCTCGCAGATCTCGTCAGCCGTACTTTCATGTTTCGGTCACCCGGCCGGACTGCGGCAGGACACACACCGCATGAGTGGCCGCCTCCGGTCGCTCACGTCCGGACTCTCGAGCAGGGGTACCTGGATGCGCTGGAGGAGACACGAGTGGGTGCGGAGGGACAGGCCAGGCTCCTGCAGCCGCGCGTGTCCGACGCGGCGGATTGGCTGGAGTCGTTGATCACAAGGATCGCGCGGGCCGCCGGCGCCGAGGGCTCCGGCGCTCAGGGCTGACCCCGCGCGCCCTAGGATGGGTGCGAGGACCGGGCCCCTCAGGCGGCCCGCTGGACGTCGGCCGCGCGCCGCCGCCGGGCATGGAACGTGCAACCACGAAGGATGATGAGGACGTCATGACGGAGCTGAGCCGCAGCGAGGACAAGCGACTGGTGCTGGCCACGGGCCGCGCCCACCCCGAGCTCGCGCAGGAGATCGCCGAGGAGCTGGGCACCGAGCTGCTCCCCATGAGCGCCTACGACTTCGCAAACGGCGAGATCTACGTGCGCTCGGGCGAGTCGGTGCGCGGCAAGGACGTGTTCATCATCCAGTCGCACCCGGCGCCGCTGAACAACCACCTCATGGAGCAGCTGATCATGGTGGACTCCATGAAGCGCGCCTCCGCCCGCCGCATCACAGTGGTCTCGCCGTTCTACCCGTACGCCCGCCAGGACAAGAAGGGCCGCGGCCGCGAGCCGATCTCGGCCCGCCTCGTGGCGGACCTGTACAAGACCGCCGGCGCCTCCCGCGTGATGAGCGTGGACCTGCATACCGCCCAGATCCAGGGCTTCTTCGACGGCCCGGTGGACCACCTGTTCGCCATCCCGCTGCTGGCGGACCACATCCGCTCCAGCGTGGAGGGCGAGGAGGTCACGGTGGTCTCCCCGGACACCGGTCGCGTGCGCGTGGCGGAGCAGTGGGCGGACCGCCTGGGCGGCGTGCCGCTGGGCTTCGTGCACAAGAGCCGGGACCTCACCGTTCCGAACAAGGCCGAGTCCAAGACCGTGGTCGGGGACGTCGAGGGCCGCGTCTGCGTGCTGATCGACGACATGATCGACACCGGCGGCACCATCGCCGGCGCCGTGCAGATCCTCAAGGACGCCGGCGCCAAGGACGTCATCATCGCCGCCACGCACCCGGTGTTCTCGGACCCGGCCGCCCAGCGTCTCGGCGAGTGCGGCGCCCGTGAGGTCGTGGTGACCAACACCCTGCCCATCCCGGAGGAGAAGCGCTTCGAGACCCTCACCGTGCTCTCGATCGCCCCGCTGATCGCCCGCGCGATCCGCGAGGTCTTCGAGGACGGCTCGGTCACCAGCCTCTTCGACGGCGTCGCCTGACCATGGCCGAGCGCGTCGAGCCGGCCCACGGGGACGACGGCGGCGCGGTGGCCGCGCCGCAGCCTCACCGTCCGCGCCTGCCGTTCTGGGCCTCCCTGCTGCTGAACGTGGTGGTGGCCCTCGCGGTCGTCGCCGTGGTGCAGGCCCTGTGGGTGAAGGTGTACTCGGTGCCGTCCGGCTCGATGGAGAACACCCTCGAGGTGGGGGACCGCATGCTGGTCAACCGCACCGCCTACCCGGACGGGATGGCCGACTCCCAGGACGTGGTGGTCTTCACGGCCAACGAGGACTGGGCACACCCCATGCCACCGGAGGGGGCCGTGGAGAACGTCGTCCGCACGTTCGGCGACCTCACCGGCATCGGCCGCTCGCACGAGCAGGCGTTGGTCAAGCGCGTGGTCGGCACCGCGGGGCAGACCGTGGAGTGCTGCACCGCCGAGGGCGCGGTGACGGTGGACGGGGAGCCCCTGGACGAGCCGTACATCCACAACGACCTGCCGTTCCTCCGGGACGAGCTGGACTGCGAGTCCGAGGTGATCTCCGCGCGCTGCTTCGGCCCGGTCACCGTGCCGGAGGACTCGATGCTCGTGCTCGGCGACCACCGCTCCAACTCGGCCGACTCCGTGATCGCGTGCCGCGGCATCCCCGCCGACCAGGCCGGGGACTGCGCGCGCTTCGTCACCCGCGAGGACATCGTGGGCGAGGTCTTCGTGACGGTGTGGCCGCCCACGCACTGGGGCGGGCACTGACACGCGCAAGTGGTTGAAATCCAGCGAAAGGGCGCCGATATAGTGGATCTTCATCGGTTGAGGGGCATGACGAAACCGCGCCAGAGGTTGGCGAGGCTCATCGACGACGCCCATGTGGCGGCTGAAGCCGTACGGTTAAGGGGGCACGGACAGTGGTTGGAAACCTACTGGTTTGACCTTCACCCGAACTTCGGAGATCGCCTGACTCAATGGATTCTGCCGGCCTACGGGATTCTTCCCCGTCGTCCCGGCAGGAAACCCACTCAAGCCGTCGGTGTTGGGTCAGTTCTTGGCTGGCAGGATTCGAGCTTCAACGGGTATGTGCTCGGCTCAGGCTCGTTGGAGACATTGGAGAAGCCCCTCTGCAACGCGCGTTTCACTGCCGTGCGGGGGGAGCTGACGCGTGTCGGCGCGGGGGCACCACTCGACACTCCTCTGGGAGACCTGGGTCTGCTTGCTCCGCGGGTGTTCGGCACACCAGCCCGCGTCCCACGCATCGGTTTGATTCCGCACCTCTCCCATCGGGGTAGCGAGTGGGTCGAGCGCTTGCGCGCCGACAACCGGATCGAGGTCATCGACGTTCGCCGTTCGCCCCACACAGTGTGCCGCCAAATCGGTGCCTGCATGGCGATCATCACGTCTTCCCTGCACGGCCTTATCGTTGCGGACGCCTACGGTGTTCCAGCGGTATGGGGGCTCCCCACGCCGATTCTCCTGGGATCTGATCACAAGTTCCGCGACCATCACACCGCCATTGGCCTGGATCCTAGCGACCGGTTCGTGGATCTGGAAACAACCACCGTGGACGACGCCCTCGACCGTGCTTTGACGCCAGACGATTCGAAGATCGTCGTGGTCCAGGACCTCCTTGAAGAGGGGCTGCGTGGACTTCATCAAGAATTGTCCACAGAGCGGAGAGAGTAAGACGCGTTGCCCGGGGATCTGTACCCGCCCTTATCCAGCGGCATCCCGCGGAACGCGTAGTACAGGGGCGTCGTCGGAGCGGGCTGTGGGGCGGCCCGGGTCAGAGAGCGACGTCGACGAGCCCGTGCTCGGCCAGTGCGGTCAGGGCGGCGGCCACCCGGGCCTCGGCGTCCTCGGGCACGGGTCCTTCGGTGCGGAGGCAGGCCACCACGTCGGCGGCCGTCCGCGGCTCGTCCAGCAGGAGCCAGACGGACGGGCCCAGACCTTCGAGCACGACCAGGCGGTCCGAGGCGAGCAGGACCAGGCGGCCGCTGTCGGTCAGGATGCCGTCGTCGACGGCGCAGCGGGACACCGCGCCCGGGACCGCCGCACCGACCGAGGCCCGCAGCTCTTCCTCGGTGAGCGCCCCCCAGGCGGGGGTGACGGGCGTGGGCGGGGCCGCCAGGAGGCCGTCGACGACATCCCGCAGGTCCTCCGCTTCGGCGTAGACCAGGCGTTGGGCGCCGCCGACCGCGTCGAGGACGCGGCAGAGCGTCACGAGACCGCGGGGGAGCAAGGAGAGGGAGGACGTCTGGGGGACGAGCGCCCCCAGCGCAGCCACGAGCTCTATGGCCTCCGCCCGCGGCGTCACCGGGCCTGCCGGATCCCGCACGCGGTCCAGCACGGCGATCCGGGCCAGCCGGGCGTCGGGGAGGGTCGGACCGAGACCCAGGTCGTCCGGGCCTCGCTGGGTCTTCGGGCGCACCCCCCGTGACCCCAGCAGGGACAGCGGCTTGGGGTAGGGCGTGACGGTCAGGCCGTCCGGTGCGATGATCGCCGTCTCGTCGGTGAGGTAGGCGAAATGGGGTCCCAGCCGGCGCGTGGCCGTCGTCTTGCCCGTCCCGGACGCCGCCACCAGGACCATCGCCGCCCCGGTGTCCGGTGCGGCGAGGCACGCGGCATGGAACAGCAGGTGGGTGCCGCGGGCGGACTCGATCGCCCGTGAGGTCGCCAGGAACACCAGGTCCTCGTGCCACTGGAGCCACGGACGCGCGGCGCCGGCGCCCCGGTGCGCATCCGCGTCGGCGGGCGACTCCACGGCCTCCACACCGCACCGGGCCCAGGACGCGATGACCTCCGCGCGCTCGTCTCCTGTGAGGCCGCTCACCGTCACGGCATCGAGACCGGTGCCGATGCGCAACGCGGTGGTCTCGCTCATGGCTTCGTCCTCCCCCTGGGCGCCGGGCATGGCTCACCCTTTCCATCCCGTGGCTGTCCGGTCAGTGTACTGAGAGCCGTGCGGGCGGCCATGGCGCCGCCCCACTGGCTGGCACGGGTCTTCGCCAGAGCCTCCCTATACTCGACACAGGTTCTCGGGCGCTGAGTGCGCCGTCCATCCGAGCTGAGGGAGGAGCCCGCATGGCAGCCCAGTCGCCCACGGCGGCGGTGACCGTGGTGATCCCGCACTACGGCGATCCGGCCCCCACCCTCGCCCTCGTCGACCGCCTGCTGAGCGATCCCGGAGACGCGCTGGCCGCCGTCGTGGTCTCGGACGACGCCTCGCCCACCCCGTACCCCGAGGCGCACGATCCGCGTCTGACCGTGGTGCGCCGCGAGCGCAACGGCGGCTTCGGGGCGAACGTGAACACCGGCCTGGCCGCGGTCACCACCGAGCTGGCCCTGGTCCTCAACTCGGACGCCGAGATCACGGGGGCGCAGATCGACGCGCTGGTGGCCGCTGCCGCTCCGTATCAGCCGGCCGTGGTCAGCCCGCAGGTCGTCAACGAGGACGGCACGCCGCAGTGGTCCGGGCGGCACTTCCCCACGGTCCTGCACCAGACCGTCGAGTGGCTGACGCCGCTGGCCCGCTTCCGTCACCTGGACGTGCTCCACGAGGCCGTGGGGCACGACGTCGCGGCGGCCCGGTCCGCCTCGCCCGTGGCGGTCGACTGGGTGATGGGCGCCGTGCTGCTCCTGCCGATGGCGCAGGTCCGCGCCGTCGGCGGGTTCGACGAGGAGTACTTCATGAATTCCGAGGAGGTCGATCTGCAGCGGCGCCTGCGCGAGCGCGGCGTGCCGTCGATCGTGGTCCCGGCCGTCCGTGTGCCGCACGCATCCGGCGGATCCTCCGATCCGCTGCGCCGGCGCGGCTGGCTGGTGGACTCCCGGTACCGCTACGCCCGGAAGTTCGGTCACCCCCGGGTCCTCAAGGCCGCGCTCACCGCGGCCACCGGGGCGAACTTCGCCGTGAACGTGCTCCGGCAGGCCCGGGGTGTGGACGTGGACGCCCGCGCCGTGCTCCGGGACGAGCACGCGCTGGTCTGGAAGGGGAACCACCGATGACATTTGCCTCTCGCCTCGTGGAGTTGCCACCCCGGCTCGCGTGGAAACGCGGCCAGGTGCTGTCTGCGACGCTGTACCGCCGAGCGTTCCGCGACTGGGGCCGGGGCAGCGTGATAGTTGCGCCGTTGAAGGTCAGAGGGACCGACCGGATCTCGGTCGGATCGGAGTGTGCCCTCTACGGTGGGATCTGGCTCGAGGCGGAGGGCGACGGATCCGTCGAGATCAGTGATGGCGTCTACTGCGGCCACGGTGTTCACATCCACGGCGTCGATCGGGTCGTCGTGGGTGCCAGGACGATGCTCGCGGACGGGGTGTTCGTGGGCGCGGGGGGCCATAACCCCGCGGCAAGGATGGCCGTCACCAACGGGGGGCCGATCATGATCGGACGGGACGTGTTTGTGGGTCAGTACGCCATCGTCCTCGGCGGCGTCACGATCGGCGACGGCGCGGTCGTGGGCGCCGGCTCCGTCGTCACGAAGGATGTCCCTGCCGGAGCGGTCGTCGCGGGTGTCCCTGCGGAGATCCTCAAGAACGGTGTCAAGCACACCCCAGCGATCAGAGAAGAGCAGCAGTCATGACGAACTACCTCATCACCGGTGGGGCCGGCTTCATCGGTCAGTACGTGGCGCGGGCGCTGACGCGACGCGGCCACGAGGTGGTCGCGCTTGACACACTCGAGCAGCAGGTGCACGCCGATCCTGAAGGGGCGGCCGCGCGGTTCCCCGGGGACGTCCTGCGCCGCGACGTGAGCGATCCGGCGTCCTGGGCAGATCTGCCGGAGGTCGGAGGTGTCATCCACCTGGCGGCGGAGACCGGGACGGCTCAGTCGATGTACGAGCAGGACCGCTACCGACGCGTCAATGTGGAGGGAACGCGGCTCGCGGCCGAGTTCGCCGCCTCGCGAGGACTTCCTCTCGTGTTCTTGAGCTCTCGCGCCGTGTACGGCGAGGGCCTCGTGGCCACGTCGCCGCTGGCGTCCTCGGACGGCAGGGATTTCGGCCCGGACGGCCTGTTCGTGCCCTCGGGCGAAGACCAGCCGCACGTGCCCCTCTCCGTGTACGGCGAGACCAAGTCCGAGGCCGAGGAGATTGCCCGCACCGCCCTCGCGGACGGCCGCCTCGCCATTCTGCGCCCGCAGAACGTCGTTGGTTTGGGGCAGGCGCTTCACAACCCCTACACCGGTGTGCTGGCGGCGTTCCTAGCCCGCCTCAAGGCGGGGCTGCCGCTCACCGTCTACGGGGACGGCACGGCGACGCGGGACTTCGTGCATGTGTCGGACGTCGCCGCGGCCATCGTCTGGGCGCTAGAAGCCCCCCGCCGCGGAGAGCCCGTGATCGCCAACGTCGGCACAGGGGTCCGTATGGATCTGGACGAGCTGGCCGAGACCGCGCGAGCTGCGGGCCGCGGCCCAGAGGTCGAGATCACCCATGTGGAGGTCCACCGCGCCGGTGACATCGACCATGCCTGCGCGGACATGACACACGCATGGAGCCTGGGCATGCCGCGCCCGCGTCTGACCTCCCAGGAGGCCATCGCAGATTTCATCTCCCATTCGTGGGACTTGGAGGCCGCTGATCCGCGGCTGTGGGACCGTGCACTGGAAGAGCTGACCGAGCGCGGGCTCGCGGAGAGTTGAGCATGCGCGTCCTCATCATCGGGCCTCGTTTCCACGGCTATCTGGCCGCCATGGGGGCCGCCCTGGAACACCTGGGCCATGGCGTCTCCGTGCACGCGTACGACGCGGCAGACACTCTGGCCGAGCGCGTCCGCAACAAGGCTCTGCACGACCTGCCGGGGAAGTGGACCGCACGCTGGGCGGACTGGGAGGGCCGGCGTGCGGCGGCGGTCCTGGATCGTGAACGCCCGGATGCCCTCCTGGTGGTGAAGGGCGATCGTCTGGGGGACGATTGGTGGGCTGCCGTTGACCGGTGGAACGGCCCGCGGGTGACTTGGCTCTATGACGAGATCGACCGCATGGCCTATACCCGCGAACAGCTCGCCGCGATGCCCGTCGTCGCCACCTACAGTGCGGCCGACGCGGCGTCGCTGGCGGGGACGGCGGATACGGTGCGTCACCTGCCGCTGGGCCACGACTCGCTGCTGGCGTTCCACCGGCGCCCGACCGGCGCTGTGACATTCATCGGGGCCCGATACCCGCAACGCGAAGCCCTGCTGGCCGGTCTCGTCGCCGCCGGCATGCCTGTGCGCGCCTATGGGCGGGATTGGTCCAGGCATCCCGCGGATGTGCTCGCGTCGCGTCACTGGCGACCTTCGGGTGTTCCTGCGGGACGCACCTTGGCGCGTGACGAGGCATACGGGGTGATGGCCGGCAGCGAGGCCACTCTCAATATTCACGGTCACCAGGACGGCTTCACGATGCGCACCTTCGAAGCGTGTGGAGTGGGCGCCCTCCAGTTGGTGGACCGCGCGGACGTCGACGTGCACTTCGAGCCGGGCAGAGAAGTCCTGGTGTTCACCGATGGCGACGAATTGGCCGAGCACGCGGAGCGGGTGATCCGCGAACCGGCGTGGGCCCGCGGCATCGCCGAAGCAGGGCGACGCCGGGCCCTGGCCGAACACACCCTCGTGCACCGGATGCGAGAGGTGGAAGCGCTGTGGGCCTGAACCATCCCGATTCCCTCGAGGACTGGCGTCGGTGGGCACGGCCCTCCGCGCTCCGGCGCGCTGTCGTTGCAGTGCGCGGCCGCGGCCGTCTCGTCGACCCGGCCTTGCGTCTCCTTCTCTACGGAACGGCGCCGACGGTGCTCGCTGCCCTCGACTCCGCGACGCTCTCCGGCATCGCGGCCGGGTTGCGTCCGGTGGCGTTGGGGCCGCGTGCCAACGTGGCGGTCCTGTGCCCTCCGCACCTGGTCCCTGCGGTCCAGGCCATGCTCGGAGACCCCGTCGAAGACCGTTCGATCACCTTTGCCGATGAATTGTCCGTTCTCGACGGTACGGTCCGTGCCGTGCTGTCCCTCGGCCACTTCCTACGGGCCGGGGAGCTGGCCCAGGATTGGGCCGCGGCACGGGGCGTGGAGTACATCGTCGTGCAACACGGCCTGCTCACACCGTTCACGCCGCCTCTGCCTGACGAGGTGACGCTGTACGCGTTCTCGCACGAGGACGGGGCCTTCTGGACCGGTGGCCGCCCGGGGCGGACCGTCCGGATGGTGGGATCGCAGATCCTGTGGGAAGCCTCGGACCCCCAGTCGCCGGCCGCCCAACCGGGTCCGACGGTCTTCCTGGGACAGCTCCACGGGCGAGAGCTGGGTCGGTGGTCCGCCACGCAGCAGACGCTGGCGTTCCTCCGTGCCGAGCCGCACGTGCTCTACCGTCCGCACCCTTCGGAACGGGACATGCTGAGCCGAGCCACCCACCACCTCATGCAACGCGGCGGCACCCGCTTCGAGACCAGCGGACGCCCTCTGCCTGAGATGGGAGCCGACGTCGTCGCACTGTTCTCGACGGGTGTCCTCGAAGCGGCAGCCCAGGGACGCGGTGGCTGGGTGCACCACTCCGCCCCTCCCGCCTGGCTCAGCGAGTTCTGGGAGCGCTACGGCATGGCGCCGTGGGTGCTAGGGCGTTCGGCCGCCGACCAGCCCAAGCGCACTCCCGCTCCTGTCCGCCCAGTGATCGAGCCTGCGCGGGCCATCGCCCGTGACATCTTTGGAGAGGAGTCCGCGTGAGCATCCTGTGCGTCATCCCCGTGCGCGGCGGGTCCCGGGGGCTGCCCGGCAAGAACATCCGCCTCCTGGGCGGCCACCCGCTCGTGGCCTGGACCATCCAGGCCGCCCTCGAGGCGGAGGAGGACCTGCACGTGGTGGTCTCCACGGACTCGGCCGAGATCGCCGAGGTCGCCCTCCGCTACGGCGCGGACGTGCCGGGCCTGCGTCCGGCCCACCTGGCCCAGGACTCGACCCCCACCGAGCCCGTGATCGAGCACGTGCTCGCGGCCGAGCGCGCGGCCGGCGTCGAACCCGAGGGCGTGATGCTGCTCCAGGCCACCAGCCCGCTGCGCCTGCCCGGCACCCTGGACCGCGCCGTGCGGCAGTTCCGGGATACGGGGGTGGACTCGCTGGTCGGCGTCGTCCCGGTGTCCCCGTTCCTGTGGCGCCACGCCGAGGATCCCGACGGGGAGCCGATCCCGGACTTCGACGTCACGGCGCGCAAGCGCCGGCAGGACATGTCGCGCGCCGACCTGCGGTTCCGCGAGAACGGCTCGCTGTATGTGACGCGCCCCTGGGTCTATGACCGGCTGCACAACCGGCTCGGCGGCCGGATCGGCATGCTGGAGCTCGACGACCTCGAGGGCGTGGACATCGACACCGAGCTGGACTTCGCCCTGGCCGAGCAGCAGATGGACCAGTACCTGGCGGTCCAGAAGGTGCTCCAGCACCGCCCCGACCTCGGTGCCCCGCGCACCGCCGAGACCCCCACCACCGGCCCGAACCGCACCCCCGGAGGCACGCAGTGATCATCGAACGCAGGCTCACCCCCTATCTCGTCTTCCCCGAGGACTCGCTCCTGGCCGCCCTGCAGAAGATGACCGACAACCGCGAGCGCACCGTGTTCGTGGTGAACTCCCACGGGTTCCTCGTCGGCTCCCTGACGGACGGGGACGTGCGCCGCTGGCTCGTGGCGCATCCGGAGGCGTCGCTGGACGTGGCCGCGGCCGACGTCGCCCATCGCGACCCGGCGACGGCGCCCCTGGGCGCCTCCCCGGCCGAGATGCGCGAGGCCCTGCCCGCCGGGGCGCTGCACCTGCCGCTGCTGGACGAGCGCGGCCGCCTGACGGCCCTGGCGATCAATCGGGAGGCGGAGCTGCGGATCGGCGGGCACCGGATCGGGGAGGGCCACCCGGCGTTCCTGATCGCGGAGATCGGCAACAACCACCAGGGCGACGTGGACCTGGCCCGCCGTCTCGTGGACCTGGCCGTCGAGGCGGGCGCGGACGCCGTGAAGTTCCAGCTGCGGGACATGGACGCCCTGTACCGGCAGTCCGGTGCGGCCACCGCCGGCGAGGACCTGGGGGCCCAGCGCACCCTGGACGAGCTGGCCAAGTTCTCGCTCTCCGCCGAGGACATGGTGCGGGTGTTCGACCACGTCCGGGACGCCGGCGTCGCCCTGATGTGCACCCCGTGGGACGCCCCGTCCATGCGGGTGCTGCGGGAGTACCCGGTGGACGGCGTGAAGATCGCCTCGGCGGATCTGACGAACCACGGTCTGCTGCGGGACGCGGCCGCCTCCGGCCTGCCGATGGTGCTCTCCACCGGCATGTCCCGGGAGGAGGAGATCCGCGAGTCGGTGGCCCTCGTGCGCTCCTTCGGCGTCCCCTTCGCGATGCTGCACGCCCAGTCGACGTACCCCGCCCCCTACAAGGACGTGAATCTGGCCTACCTGGACCGGCTCGCGGAGATCGCCCAGACGCCGGTGGGCTACTCGGGCCACGAGCGCGGCTTCCACGTGGCGCTGGCCGCGGTGGCCCGGGGTGCCGCGATCATCGAGAAGCACTTCACCGTGGACCGGGGGCTCGAGGGCAACGACCACAAGGTCTCCCTGCTGCCGGAGGAGTTCGCGCAGATGGTCCGGCAGACCCGGGACATCGAGGAGTCGATCGGCGTCGGGACCGAGCGCGTGGTCTCCACGGGCGAGGCGATGAACCGCATCAACCTGGCCAAGTCCCTGGTGGCGGCCCGTCCGCTGCAGGCCGGCGTCACGATCACCGCCGACGACGTGACCGTGAAGTCCCCGGGCCGCGGCCTGCAGCCCAACGAGCTGCCGCGCCTGGTCGGCCGCACGCTGCACCGCGAGATGGCCGAGGGCGACTTCTTCTTCGCCGGCGACCTCACCGACACGGTGCCCACCGGGCGCCAGTTCCAGTTCCGGCGCCCCTGGGGCCTGCCGGTGCGCTACCACGACGTCGAGGCGCTGACGAAGGACTGCACCCCGGACTTCCTGGAGTTCCACTTCTCCTACAAGGACCTCGAGATCGACATCGACTCGGTGTTCAGCGAGCCCATGCCGATGGGCTTCACCACGCACCTGCCGGACATCTTCTCCGGTGACTTCCTCGTGGATCTGGCCAGCGACGACGACGCCGTGTGGGAGCGCTCGATCGCCGAGGTGCAGCGCACGATCGACATCACCCGGGACCTGAAGCGCTGGTTCCCGAACGAGGAGGAGCCCATCATGGTCATCACCATGGGCGGGTTCACCCTGGACCGGCACATCCGCCCGGAGGAGCGGCTGCCGAAGTACGAGCGCATCGCCGAGGCCGTGCAGCGCCTGGACACCTCCGGCATCCGGATCGCCGCGCAGACGCTGCCGCCGTTCCCGTGGCTGATGGGCGGTCAGCAGTACCACAACCTCTTCATGGACCCGGACGACACCGTGGCGTTCGTGGAGGCCACGGGGGTGCCGCTGTGCCTGGACATCTCCCACTCCAAGCTCTCGGCTACGTTCCTGGGGATCCCCTTCTCGGAGATGGTGGAGAAGCTGGCCCCGCACACCATCCACCTGCACCTCGTGGACGCCACCGGTGTGGACGGGGAGGGGCCGCAGATCGGCGAGGGCGACGTCGACTGGCCCGTGCTGTGCGAGCAACTGGACCGCCTGGCCCCCGGGGTGAGCTTCATCCCGGAGATCTGGCAGGGCCACATCAACAACGGCGAGGGCTTCTGGACGGCCCTGGACCGCCTGGAGCAGTGGCTGTGATCCCCGAGGCCGCGAGGACCACTCCGGCCCCGCTGACGCTCTGGGTGGTGCCCGTCGCCGACCTCGGCGGCGTGGCCCGGCACGTCCTCGACGTCGCGCGCGTGGGCCTGCCCGGCCTGCGTCTGGCGGTGCTCTGCCCCGAGGGGCCGCTCGCCGAGCGCCTCCGCGAGCAGGGCGCGGCGGTGTTCACCGGGGACGTCGGGCCCGACGCCGGCCTGGCCGCCTCGGTGCGCACGCTCCGCACGGCGGTGCGCACCCTGCGCCCGGCCGCGGTCCACACGCACCTGGCCTACGCCGACCTCGCGGCCTTCACGGCGCTGGGCGCGGGGCGGGCCGTGCGGCGGGCCGGTGCGCCGGCGCTGCTCAGCACCGAGCACGGGATCGCCCCGGACGACGGGCTGTACAACCGCGCCGCCGCGGCCCGGGTGAAGAACGCCGCGCACCGCACCCGGCTGCGCGGCACGGACCTCGTGATCGCCGTGGCGCAGTCCACCGCGGACGTGCTCCGGCGCAAATGGGGTGCGGAGGCGCCCCTCACCGTGGTGCGCAACGGCGTGGACGTGCCCGCGGTGCGCGCCGCGGCCGCGGGGCAGCGGCACGCACCGGGGGAGGGGCTGCGGATCCTGTCCCTGTCCCGGC
The DNA here is from genome assembly GCF_022664405.1 of Micrococcus luteus. Classification (NCBI taxonomy): domain Bacteria; kingdom Bacillati; phylum Actinomycetota; class Actinomycetes; order Micrococcales; family Micrococcaceae; genus Micrococcus; species Micrococcus luteus. Next base: position 69,811 of record NZ_JAKRLB010000004.1, read on the forward strand.
TGGCCCCCGAGAAGAACCTGGACCGGCTGATCGCCGTGCTGCCCGCCCTGCTGGAGCGCGACCCCGGGACGCGGTTGACGCTGGCCGGCTCGGGTCCCCTGGAGGGGCAGCTGCGCGCTCAGGCCGAGGCGCTCGGTGTCGCGGAGGCGGTCGACCTTCCCGGCTTCGTGGAGCCGTGGGAGACCATGGCCGAGCACGACGTGCTGGTGCAGCTCTCCGCGTGGGAGAACCTCAGCTACACCCTGCTCGACGCTGCGGCCGCGGGCCTGCCCGCCGTCGCCACGGACGTGGGCGGCAACAGGGAGATCCTGCCCCCCGAGCGCCTGGTCCGCGAGACCACGCCGGCGGCCATCGCCGACGCCGTCGTGCGTGCCGCCGCCGACGGCCCGGGTGAGGTGCGCGTGGGCGACGTGGAGACGATGGCACGGGCCACCGCCGAGGCGACCCTCGAGGTGCTCGGGCGCCGGGTGGGGAAGGCGGGTACCCGATGACCGCGGCAAGCCCGAACGAGCCGGGGGCGGCCTCGGTAGCCCCGGCCGAGAAGCGAGTGCCGGGTCCCCGGTTCCGCGAGCTGGACGGGCTTCGGGGGATCGCGGCGCTGGCCGTGGTGTTCTCGCACTTCGGCGGTACGCACAATTTCCACTACCGCGACGATCCCCCCGCTTTTCATGACTTCGTCTGGGGTGGCACGGGGGTCCAGCTGTTCTTCATGATCAGCGGTTTCGTGATCCTCATGACCGCGCGCCGGGCCTCGCGTCCCAGCGATTTCGTCATCTCCCGAGCCGCCCGGCTGTACCCGCCGTACTGGCTCTCGCTTGCATTCGCCGTGGTGATCCTCGCCCTCGTTCAGGTGCCGGGGTACTCGCTGAGTCCGGGGCAGATCATCGTCAACCTCACGATGGTCCAACGATGGTTGCTGGTCGACGATGTGGTCGACGTCTACTGGACCCTGGCGGTCGAGATGCAGTTCTACGCACTTGTCTTGACCCTCCTCATCCTCAGCCGGTGTCGCCTGTCGGACCGTCTCGTCCTGTGGGCATGCCTGGGTTGGTCTGTGTTGTCCTGGACGGTGGTGGCTGTGACGTCACAGGCCGCGGCGCCACGCCCAGCGGGGGACCCCACGTGGGTCAAACTCGTCAACAACATCACTGTTGCCGAGTATGCGCCCATGTTTGTCCTGGGCATGGTGGTGTTCCTGGCACGGGAGACGGGTCGCCACCAACGAGCGGTGGCCGCAGCCTATGCATCGGCTGTCGTGAGCCCCTTCGTCTTGCGCGACATGACCCTTGGGCTCTGGGTGCTGGCAGCAGCGACCCTGTTCACTGCTGTGGCCCTCCGACGAAGGACGTGGCTCCTCACAACGCCGCCCTTCCAGCTCTACGGCCGAATCAGCTACTCCCTGTACATCATCCACGTCATTCCCGGTTATCTGGTCATCCACGCGCTCTGGCCGTACGTAGGCCGAAACATGGCCATGCTCGTGGCCTTGGCCGTGGTCTCCGTTCTCGCCTGGGCCCTGCAGAAGTACGGCGAGGAGCACCTCGGCCGCGCGGCCAAGCGGGGGCTGACCCGCGTCCGCTCCGTGGTGGACGCGCGGACCGGAGGTCCTCGATCCCCTGGGAAGGCCCTGGGATGACCGGTCGCATCTGGATCCTGGCGAACCAGGGCGAGGTGGGCGGCGGCGAGGTGATGCTGCGCCATCTCGCCACCTCCTTGCGCGAGCTGGGGCGGGACGTGGGCGTCGTGGCTCCGGCCCACCCGGCCGAGACTGCCGATCGCCTGGCCGCGGACGGCTTCGACGTGGTCCGCATGGGTGGATCCGGACGACTGGGGTATATGCGCGCTCTCCGGGCCTGGGACCGTGGCCGCGGCGACGACGACGTCGCCTGGTGCAACGGGCTGCTGCCGGCCACGGCCCTGGCTGGCCGGCCGCGCCGGATCGTGCACCTGCACCAGGTGCCCGAGAAGCCGCTTCTGCGCGTGTTCTCCGCCCTGGCGCGTCCCGGCGCACTCGCGGTCCTCGCGCCCTCCCGATTCGCGGCGGACCGCATCCGCGGGGCCCGCGTGCTCCACAACTGGGTCCCGGCCCCGACGGCACCGCAGGCGGGGCGGGCCCGCGATGCCGATGAGCCGCTGACCGTGGGCTTCCTCGGCCGACTGTCCGAGGACAAGGGCATTCTGACCCTGCTGGAGGCCGCCGCGCTGCTGCGGAAGACCGACCCGGGTGCTTTCGTGTTCCGCGTCGCGGGGGAGAGTCGGTTCGTGGCGGATGACGAGGCCGAGCGGCTTGCCACCGCCCTGAAGGCGGCGGGTGAGGACGTCCAGGTGCTCGGCTGGCAGGACACCGCCGAGTTCCTGGCTTCCGTGGACGTGCTGGCCGTTCCGTCTCATGTGGCGGAGTCATTCGGCCTCGTGGCGGCCGAGGCGATGGCCTCTGGGGTGCCCGTGGCGGTGTCGGAGGCGGGCGCACTACCGGAGGTCGTGGGCCCGGTCCATCCGTACGTGTTCCCCCAGGGTGACGCCCCGGCGCTGGCGTCGACCCTGGCCGCCGCCCGAAGGTCGGACCTCAGCACTGTCGCCGACACACAGCAGCGCCGCTGGGCGTCGCTGTTCTCACCCGAGGCCGGCCGCGCCGCCGTCGCCGGGCTCCTGGATGACTTGTCCCTATGACACCTGCGGAGGACTCATGACCGAGAACCCCCTGACGCCCGAGGCCAGTGTGATCGTCCCCAGCCGGGGCGGCGCTCAGCGGTTGCCGCGCCTGATCGGCGCCCTCGCCGCGCAGGAGGACGCCCCGCCGTTCGAGGTCCACGTGGTCGTGGACGGGGATGTGGACGGGTCCGAAGGGATGCTCGCGCAGTTGGCCGCGGAATATCCGGGCCTGGACCTGAGCTGGGCCGTCTTCGGCGAGAACCGCGGACGGGTCGCCGCGCTCAACGCAGGTGCCGACGCGACGTCCGGTCGCATCCTCATCCGCGCGGACGACGACCTGGAACCCGGGCCTCACTACATCCGGGACCACGTGGCCGCGCACTCGGGCGGGCCTGGCGGCGTGATCGGATTGACGGCCAACGTCCTCCCAGACTCCGCCTACCAGCGCGTCTACGGTGATGCCCAGGACGTCCTGCACCGCGAGCACGCGTATGCGCTGCCGGCGGATCAGCAGTGGCGGCACTGGGCCGGCAACGTGTCCGTCCCCCGCGCCCTCCACGAGGAGCTCGACGGTTACGACCCCGACTACCGCCGCTATGGCTGGGAGGATGTGGACTTCGGCTACCGGCTCCATGCCGCCGGGTACCCGGTGGAAATCCGGCCGGAGCTGGAGACCCGTCACCACGCGGCGGCGGTCACCACCTACACCAAGGCCCGCCGGGCCCTGCATTCGGGGTCCGCCCGGCAGATCTTCATCGCCAAGCACGGGGCGGACGCACTCGGCGGGGACCGTGCCCCGGGCGGGCCGTGGGGCGCCGCTGTGCGGGCGGTGGCTGCTCTGAGCACGGAGCGCACGATCAAGTACAGCTCCGCCGTCGTCGAGCGTGCCGCTGCCGTGTTGCCAGCCCCGATCGCACGAAAGCTGATCGCGTTGCAGGTCGAAGCCGCCGCGGAGACCGGACGCACCCGGCCGGGGCGTGCCCGCCGACAGTTCTGAGGGGAGCACCATGACCGACACGACGCACGGCCAGATCGCCATCGCCCACGACTACCTCACCCAGAAGGGCGGGGCGGAGCGGGTGGTGCTCGCCCTGCACCGGATGTGGCCGGATGCGCCCATCTACACGACGTTCTACGACCCCGAGGGAACCTTCCCGGAGTTCAAGGACGCGCACATCATCACCTCACCCCTGAACCGGGTGGGGCTGCTGCGGAAGGACCCGCGGAGAGCACTGCCGCTGCTGCCCCTGGCCTCCTCGTTGATGCACGTGAAGGAGCCGGTCGCCGTCGTCTCGACGTCCGGGTGGGCGCACGGATTCCGCTACGGCGGCGCCACGCTCGTCTACTGCCACACCCCGGCGCGCTGGGTGTACCTGCTGGACGACTACCTGGGCGAGGGCGGTTGGGACAGCATCAAGGGCCGGATCGCCCGCGTGCTGCGGCCGGGCCTGCAGATGTGGGACCGCGCGGCCGTCCGGCGCCGATCACGCTATGTGGCCAACTCCACGGTGGTGAAGAAGAGGATCGAAGACGTCTACGGGCTCGAGGGCGTGGACCTCGTGTTCCCGCCGCACTCCGTGAGCACGGATGGCCCGCAGGAGCCGATCCCCGGAGCCGAGCGGCTGGCGGAGGACGGTTTCCTGCTGTCGGTCGCGCGGCTCATGCCGTACAAGCACGTGGACGTGGCGATCGAGGCCGCGGCCCGCGCGGGGCGGCCGCTCGTGGTGATCGGCAAGGGTCCGGAGGAGGCCCGGCTGCGCGCGATGGCGGGGGAGGACGTGGTGTTCGGCCAGGACCTCACCGACGCGCAGCTGCGCTGGGCGTACGCGCACGCGACGGCACTGATCGCCGCGAGCCACGAGGACTTCGGCATCACGCCGCTCGAGGCGAGCGCGTGGGGCGTGCCCACCGTGGCGCTGCGGGCCGGCGGTTACCTGGACACCATCGTGGAAGGCGTCAACGGGGTATTCGTGGAAGAACCGACGGTGGATGCGGTGGCCGGCGGGATGGAACGTCTGCTGGCGCATGACTGGGACCGGGCAGCGATGCAGGCGCACGCCGAACGGTTCTCCGAGGGCGCGTTCGCTCGGTGTATGCGTGATTTAGCCGGGGGCTGCTGAACACGGCCCTACTGGTGGTGAGCCGCGAATGGCGCCCTACCGACGGATCCAACGTTTGAACGTCCTCTTCGCGCGGTCGACATGGCGGTAGGAATGGCGGTAGTACGCCAACTGCGTCTCGGCCGCGTTCAACTGCTCGATGAGAGATACCTCTTCCCCCGTGTAGAGGTCAGAGTTCTCCGATCGGACTAGTGCTTTCGCCCGCGTACTTTGCCGGACGTCGATGCGCCCCGCTGTGACTTGATGGTCGCCCAAATGCCGTCGCACGGTCGGTTCATCCAGGATTTTAACGACGCCTCCGAGTCGAAGGATGCGCATCCAGAAGACCCAGTCCTCCCCCATGCTCAACCCCTCCGGGAACCCTCTGGCCATCTCCCAGGCTGACCGACGAAACAGTGATGCCGTGGCCAACAAGGAGTAATCACGCATGGATTCTCGAGTGACAGTCTCTTCAGGGGCTGGCTGGAGGGTCTCCACACCGCCGCATTCTTCATACGCGGCCCCCGTGACGATGGCGACGGTGTCATCCGTATCCATAACATCGGCCATCCTCCGCGGTGCCCACGGCAAAACCTCGTCGTCGCTATCCAGGGCGATGACGTAGGGGGTTGACAAGAGCGCAATCCCGGAGTTCCTCGCGGCGCTTACCCCTCCATTCGGCTGGCGGTGGACTGTGAACCCTTCGCGCCGGAGCTCGTCCAGTGCGGTGCGTGTGGCACTGTTCGTGCTGCCGTCGTCCACGACGATGATCGAACCGCGGGATCCAAGGGCGACGTACGCGCTACGGGCCGCCTTCAACACCAGTCCACCTGTGTTAAAGACTGGAATCACGATGCCGACTCGCTGCTCTATCGTGCCGCTGTCACAGGGGGACGTCACCATGACCACGAGTCTAGTGACTCGACACGACCCGTGGCGCGTGCGAGGCGTATCCAGGTGCAGTCGATTCAGATGTGAATCTGAGGGGCAGTGCCAATTACAACGTAGACTCATGACAGCGGTAGAAAAGCCCCGTCAGATGCCACTCGCGAAAGCTAAGTGGCTGGAACCCAGCCAATCCCGTAGGCAGGAGTGCTCCGTGAGCGAATCAGCCCCGTCTCGTGAGTCGCCCCCCGAGGGCGTGGACCGAGTCACCATCGTCATCCCGACTTTTAACGACGACCCGGAGCATCTTCGAACTTCGGTGGATTCAGCGGTGGTTCAGACATGGGGCAACCTGGAGGTCATAGTCGTCGACGATGGATCCACGCGCGAGGACACCAGGGGAGCCCTGGCACAACTGCCGGCCGAGGTCCGCGTAATTCGCCAGCCCAACGGAGGTGTCGGGTCGGCGAGGAACACGGGAATCGCCGCGGCATCGGGGGACATCATCGTCTGCTTGGACGCTGACGATCGGATCGACCCTCACTACGTCGCTGAGGCGGTCCGCACTTTGGGGCAGACGGGCACAGTGGTGGCATTCCCATTCTGCGTCACTTTTGGTGCCGTGGCTGGAGAGCAGCCGACCGCGCCTGAAGTAGATGCGGTCGATGCCTTGCGGGGGTCGGGCATCTTCCCCCCGTCAGCGTTCCGGAAGTCTCGCTGGGAGGAGATCGGGGGGTTCTATACGGGCGACCCTGCCGCTCAGGAGGACTGGGAATTCTGGACCCGCATGCTCCGCGACGGTGGCTTCGCGCGCCGGGTTCCCTCGGCCGTCTTCCACTGGAGGATCCGCGAAAATTCTCGGAGTTCAATCGTGCATCTGGCCGCCACGCGTGCGGCGGTGGTGGAGGCCAACCACGGACACGAGGCCAAGATGCTCGCCATTGCTCTCAAAGCCCTCGACGAGGCACAGGCGAAGCTCGAGGTACAGAAGGCCGAGCTGGCCGTGTGGGGCCGGCGTACGGCTCCGGCGAGGGCGCTTGTTTCCCGGGCTCGTTGCGTGGGATCGAGAATCCGCACCCTGGTGGGCGGACGGCGATGAGCCACCCAGGTAGCGATCATCGCCCGTCCCAGAGCGAGAACCCGAGCGGGCGATTCTCGGTAGTCATCCCCACTCTTCAGCGGTCCGATGACCTCGATGCGATCGTGAAACAGTGCGCCGCGCACCCCTTGGTGTTTGAAGTTCTGGTTATCAACAACTCGCCGCGTCCTCTTGTGTGGGAGTCTGCGAAGGTCCGCGTCCTGCAGCAGGAACGCAACATCTACGTCAACCCAGCATGGAACCTCGGTGCCAGGGAAGCGCGGGGGGAATTCTTGGCTATCGTGAACGACGACGTGCGCTTCAATGACCTAGCCTTCGATCTCGCCGCGCGCGGGCTCCGCTGGTTTGGTGTAGTGGGCCCGGATCGTTCCTGTTTTTCCTTGGGCCGTTTGGAACATCCACGGTTGCGACTGGCCCGCCGGTCCACGACGCTATTCGGCTTCGGGACGTTTATGTGCATGCGGCGGGACAACTACCACCCTATTCCGGAGGAGATGCGCATCTGGGGCGGGGATGACTGGCTGATCCTGCAGCAGAGAAAACCTCCGGGAGCGCTCGTTGGTGTCCCGTTCGCCACCGAAATGGGGACCACTACGCAGTCCCCGGAAGCGCAACAGCTACGCACCGAAGAGCAAGCGGTCGCTGACCGCATCCTGCCGGATTTAGAGGGGACTCGGTGGTGGCATCGGTGGTTGCGCGGTGTGGAAATCCTGCGTGAGGCCCGTCATCGCCTAGCTGGGCTCACGCGTCGTTAACGCCGAAAGTCGGAGAGGTAGTATCCGTGATACTAACACCGTTAAAGAAGGCAAAGCACACCGCATATCTTTTAACAAAACGCGGTAACCGGGCCGCTCGGGCGGCCCGGTTCATAGGTTTAGACGCTGCTGCTCGAATGGCGACTGTTATCCCGCGCGCTCGATCGTATGACTTTGACCGAAGCAGCTACCGGCGATCCTTCTTGAACCGGGCTGCGATCGAGCCGGGCGGCCCCTCGGAGTTGCCGTCCCGCGTGTTCGTGATCTGGGCCGGAGAGAACCCGATGACGCCCAACCGGATACGCAACTTCGAAAGGCTTCGCAGCGTTATCGGACTACCCGTGGAGCTGGTGACACCTCAAACAATCCACCGATGGATCGTGGACGGCCACCCGCTGCACTCCGCATATGAGCATCTCTCGCTGGTGCATCGATCTGATTATCTGCGCGCGTACCTGATGCATCATCATGGTGGCGGATATTGCGACCTCAAAGCGCCACTCCACTCTTGGGCCCCGGTCTTAGGAGCCATGCAACCGGACCGGTCGATATGGGTCACCGGATTTCGGGAATTGTCGTCCGCCGCAGTGACACGTCTCCCGGGACGGCTTGGGCTGGACCTGGCCCTCAACCACCGAAGCTTAGTGGGAACGAGCGCGTTCCTCGTGCGGTCTCACACTCCTCTTACGGCAGAGTGGCTAGCGGAGGTCGAACGGCGCCTGGATTATTTCGAGCCCCAGGCAGTGGAACATCCGGGAGGCATCCGAGGAGAAGTGGTCGGCTACCCGGTGTCCTGGACGGACATTTTAGGGAAGGTCTTCCAGCCCCTTCAATTGAAGTACCTCGACCACATCCGCGTCGATGATCGGTTACTCCTCGAGTTCGAGAACTACCAGTAAGTTGCCGCCACGAGCCCGTCGCGAGGTCAGTGCTGACCAGAGCGGAGCAAGTCGATCAGGTACGCGCCGTACCCTGACTTCACCAGCGGCTCTGCGCGCTCGCGCAGCTCGTCGTCGGTGAGCAGGCCCTGGCGCCAGGCGACCTCCTCGGGCGAGCCGACCTTGAGGCCCTGACGGGACTCGATGGTGCGGATGAAGTTGGACGCGTCGTTCAGGTCATGGAAGGTGCCGGTGTCCAGCCATGCGGTGCCGCGGGGGAGGACCTCTACGTTCAGGGTGCCGCGTTCCAGGTAGGTGCGGTTCACGTCGGTGATCTCGAGTTCACCGCGAGCCGACGGCTTGAGGCTTTTCGCGATCTCGACGACGTCGTTGTCGTAGAAGTAGAGGCCTGGCACCGCATAGTTGCTCTTGGGCTCTTTAGGCTTTTCCTCAAGTGAGATGGCCTTGCCGGCGTCGTCGAACTCCACCACGCCGTAGGCGCTGGGGTCCGCCACCCAGTAGCCGAACACGGTGGCTCCGTCGACCTGGGTGTGCCGGCGCAGCTGCTGGCCCATGCCGGGGCCGTAGAAGATGTTGTCCCCCAGGACGAGCGCCACGTGGTCGCCCCCGATGTGTTTCTCGCCCAGGAGGAAGGCCTGTGCGAGGCCGTCCGGGGAGGGCTGCTGGACGTAGCCCAGCGAGATTCCGAACTGGGAACCGTCGCCCAGGAGCCGCTGGAACTGCTGCGCGTCGTGCGGGGTGGTGATCACCAGGATGTCGCTGATCCCCGCCAAGATCAGCGTGGAGAGCGGGTAGTAGATCATCGGCTTGTCATACACCGGCACGAGCTGCTTCGAGATGCCGTGGGTGATGGGGTGCAGTCGGGAGCCGGTGCCGCCGGCGAGGATGATGCCCTTCATGCGTCAGCCCTCTCATGAGTCATTTCGGTGTCGAATCGGGGACAGTCTGGACGAGGAGAATCGGGTCTGGCGGTGACCCGAAGAAGCGGTATCGTAAGTGACCCTCGACGGTCCCGACTGCCCATCCCCAAGCCTCGGCTTGGCTGCGATCGGCTCGACGGAGAGCGACCTTAAGGCCAGCGGGGATTTTTCGGCCGAGACTCCGCAGGGCGCCCTTAAAGCTGATAGAGCCGGGGCGCATTGAGTCTTGATGCCTCGCCCAGAGTTGGATGGCTGTGCGACCGTAAGCTCGATACTGCCGATATGAGAGCCTCGGTGTTTCTCGCTGCACATAAAGGATGCGGGCATCGAGGGCCTGGCCAACCGGGACCCCGGCAGCAGCCGACCGCCAGCCAAAGTCGGCCTCGTCATGACCACCAGCAAAAGACTCGTCGAAACCGCCGATTCGTAAGAAGTGGTCCCGCCGGAACGCCACACAACCACTGAGAGCATATGGTCTGTCATCGAAGATCCGCATAAGTGCTCGTTGCTCGCCGACCTGATGCCCAGCTGCATCCACTGGTATGGCGGCGCCGCCCACCACGGCCTTGTCATCGAGGGCTCGGCGGAACGCCTGGACCCATCCGGGAAGTACCTCATCGTCAGCATCGCATAGGAGGACGCGACAGTGGCGGGCCGCGAGCACTCCGACGTTGCGGGCGTGGTTTGCCCCACGGCGTTCAAGTGCCTCCACGCCTCGGATGCGTGGGCGGTTCTGGGTGAGAGTGCGGATGAGTTCTAGGGTGGAGTCGGTAGAGCGGTTGTCAACTAGGAGGACTTCGTCATCCCCACGCAGCTGTGGTACTAGTGCGTCCAGTTGCCGTTGTAGAACGCCAGCCACATTGAAGCAGGGGATCACGACACTCACGGCGTCGTTGGATGAGTTCATATCAGCATCTCCTCAGTCACTGGCGATCCTAAGCTCCGATCGTCAATGGAAGTGTCGCGACCCGCGGTGTAGGGGCCCCTGGGAGTACACAAGTTGAAGACGCTTCCGGAAATCATCCAGCCCGAAGTCTCTGGTTGCAGTTTCCGCATGAGCCCGGGCCAGCGAATCGAACTCCTCGGTGCGATCGAGGACCGCCGTCACTTGACCTCCGAAAGAGGACGCGTCGTCGCCGACGAGCATGGCGGGCGAAGGCGGTATCCCCTCAGCGCCCACCGACGTGGTGATCACAGGAATGCCTCGGGTAAGGGCCTCCACCACCTTGAATTTGACCCCGGCTCCGAGGCGAAGCGGAGCGATGACTGCTGTGCAGTCCGTATAGAGAGGTTCTAAGTCCTGGACGTATCCCAGGACGTCGACGCCCGCCTGGCTGAGACGGATGCCGATGTCCCGGGGCGTTCCACCCCCGGCAACAACCACGCGCACGTCGGGGAAACGCTCACGGATGGCGGGAAGGACCTCCGAACTGAACCACAAAAGTGCGTCGATGTTCTCTTCACGTCGCATATATCCCACAAAAAGGAGTTTGGGAGAGCCGACCGTATCCTCAACTCGTTGTTCACGGAGAGCACCGTGAATCGGCGGTCGAAGAACATGGAGCCGTGCACCGCTGCGCCATGTAGGCAGAAGGGCCCCGTCTTTCTCGCTCAACACGAGCACGTCATCTGCCTGACGGGCGATCTTGCGTTCAAGCCGCTTTGCCGCCCCCCAGCGCGCCCGAGCTAGAAGTTTCTTTTTAGAGGTCGGAGCTTTTGCTCTCTCCCGTGCGAATCTCTGAGAGAGAACGTCATGCAACGTGACGACAATCTGGGCCCTCGGATTTACTGACCGAAGGTAAGGGATGAGGGCCCCCGATTCCTGCCATTGGAGGTCGAAGATGTCTGCTGACGCCAGCAGTGAACGATGGGCATTGAGGGCAACGGGGTGAGCTGGTGGTTCTACCGTTAGCGCGCGCAGAACACGATTCCTTTGCGGCGCGTTCGCAACCGGGAGAAGTACGTGTTCGACGGACGTGCCTCGTTCCAACGACCTGGTATTCGCTGCTGTGATGGTTGAGACCACCGTGGTGCACGCAGTGGACGAAAGGACGGAGAGCATGGCGGCGGCGAGCTGCTCACCAGCGGACTCGTGAGCGGTCTCGGAAGGGACAATCGGGGAGATCATCACTGCCGTCCGCCCCGGGGCGTGTTTAGCGGGTGAGCTTGAGTGCGGAGCTTTCATCGTATGAAACGGTAGCCGTGTAGAAGGCCCACAGGGATCTTGGCGGGACCGCGCCCCGTTTGGGCACCGCCTCGATAGTGTGGCCCCATGCACCTCCTCGTCACCGGCGGCGCCGGGTTCATCGGCTCGAACTTCGTCCACCACGTCGTCCGCGAGACCGGGCACGACGTCGTCGTCCTGGACAAGCTGACCTACGCCGGCAACCGGGAAAACCTCGCCGGCCTGCCCGAGGGCCGCGTCCGCCTCGAGGTGGGGGACATCTGCGACGCGGCCCTGGTGGACCGCCTGGTCGCCGAGTCGGACGCCGTCGTGCACTACGCGGCCGAGTCCCACAACGACAACTCGCTGAACGACCCCTCGCCGTTCATCCAGACGAACATCATCGGCACCTTCACGCTGCTCGAGGCCGTCCGGAAGCACGGCAAGCGCTTCCACCACGTGTCCACGGACGAGGTCTACGGCGACCTCGCGCTGGACGATCCGGCGAAGTTCACCGAGACCACCCCGTACAACCCCTCCAGTCCCTACTCGGCCTCGAAGGCCGGCTCGGACCACCTGGTGCGCGCGTGGGTCCGCTCCTTCGGCGTGCAGGCCACGCTGAGCAACTGCTCCAACAACTACGGCCCGTACCAGCACATCGAGAAGTTCATCCCGCGCCAGATCACCAACCTGATCGACGGCGTCCGCCCCCGCCTCTACGGCCAGGGCGTCAACGTCCGCGACTGGATCCACACGGAGGACCACTCCTCGGCCGTGCTGCGCATCCTCGAACGCGGCGAGATCGGCCGCACGTACCTGATCGGCTCGGACGGCGAGAGGAACAACAGGGAGATCGTGGAGATCCTCCTCGAGCTCTTCGACCGCCCCGCGGACGACTACGACCTCGTGGCCGACCGCCCCGGCCACGACCTGCGCTACGCGATCGACAACACCGCCCTGCGCACCGAGCTCGGCTGGGAGCCGCAGTTCACGGACATCCGCGCCGGTCTGGCGGACACGGTCCGCTGGTACCGCGAGAACGAGGCCTGGTGGCGTCCGGCCAAGGCCGCCGTCGAGGCCACGTACCGCGCCCAGGGTCAGTGAGGAGGCACCGCTGATGCGCATCACCGAGACCGCCATCCCCGGCCTGCTCGTCCTCGACCTCGACGTCCACGGGGACAACCGCGGCTGGTTCAAGGAGAACTGGCAGCGGGAGAAGATCCGCGCCCTCGCCGCCGAGCACCCCCGCTTGGCCTCGCTCGCCCCGGTGCAGAACAACATCTCCTTCAACGACGCCGTCGGCACCACCCGCGGCATCCACGCCGAGCCCTGGGACAAGTACGTGGCCGTCGCCCACGGCCGGATCTTCGGCGCCTGGGTGGACCTGCGGGAGGGGCCGTCCTTCGGCGCCGTCGCCACCGTGGAGCTCGGCCCGGAGAAGGCCGTCTTCGTGCCGCGCGGGGTGGGCAACTCCTACCAGACGCTCGAGCCGGACACCGCCTACACCTACCTGGTGAACGACCACTGGTCCGCCGACGCGCAGGGCCGGTACACGTTCCTCAACCTCGCGGACCCGACGGCGGCCATCACCTGGCCCATCCCGCTCGAGGACGCCGAGCTCTCGGACAAGGACCGCGCCCACCCGATGCTCGCGGACGTCACCCCCATGCCGCCCGCCCCGATCCTCGTGCTCGGCGCCGGCGGCCAGCTCGGCCGCGCCCTCGTGGCCCGCGCCGAGGCCGCGGGGATCCCGGTCGAGGCCCACGGCCGGGACACGTGGGACATGACCGATCCGGCCTCGTGGCCGCAGGAGCACTTCCGCGGCCTGCGCGCCGTGGTCAACGCGTCCGCCATGACCGCGGTGGACGCCGCCGAGACGCCCGAGGGCCGGGCCCAGGCCTGGGCCGTCAACGCCACCGCCGTCGCCGAGCTCGCCCGCCGCTGCGCCGAGGCCGGCGTCCCCCTGGCCCACGTCTCGACCGACTACGTGTTCGACGGCGCCCTCCCCGTGGGGCAGGAGCACCCGGTGGACCACCCGCTTGCGCCGCTGGGCGTCTACGGCCAATCGAAGGCCGCCGGCGAGGCCGCGGTGCGCACCGTGCCGCGGCACTGGATCGTGCGCACCTCCTGGGTGATCGGGGAGGGGAAGAACTTCGTGGCCACGATGGCCTCCCTCGCCGAGCGCGGGATCGACCCGGCCGTCGTCGCCGACCAGCACGGCCGCCTCACCTTCGCCGACGACCTCGCCGACGCCCTGCTGCACCTGGTCACCACGGACGCGCCCACGGGCACGTTCCACATGACCAACAGCGGCGACGTGGTCACGTGGCACGACGTCGCCCGGTGGGTCTTCGAGGACACCGGCCACGACGCCGCGCGCGTCTCCGCCACGACCACCGCGGCGTACCTGGCCGGCAAGGAGGGCGTGGCCCCGCGGCCGACCAACAGCGCCCTCGACCTCGGGCCCCTGGCCGCCGTCGGCTACACCGCCCCGGACCAGCGCGAACGCCTGCGAGACCATCTGACGGAGTTCAAGGCTGGCACCTGCTGATACTCTTCCCTTGGACGTGTCTGCACAGCAGAAATACATCAGGCACACGTAGTCCTCCTGAATCGGGCACATGTAGTCTCCCTGAAAGGCCCCGTCATGAACGCTCGCTCTGCTCACACCACCGCGTCAGGCCCAAGTCGACGCGCCGTCGCCACCGGTCTGGCCTGGTCTGTCCCCGCCGTCGCCATGGTCTCGGCGGCACCGTCCTTCGCCGCTTCGCTGCGCAAGGATCCCGGCATCAACGGCTGGGTGCTGAACACGACAACTAATCATGGCGGTTGCCGCTATTCTCTCGAGGTGAACTCGGCGCCCACTCGTGGGGGTGCCACTCCCGATGGCGCGCCCTGGGGGCTCTACCTCTATGACGTCTCGAAGGACGCCAGCTACAGCGGCGCCAAGCTCGTCTACTGGGTGCGTGGCACCCATACTGCGACGCAGAACCCGATCACCTGGCAGGCGGCCACCGGGCATTCAACGAAGTGGTCAGGCCCCGTGCGGGGTGCCGCGCAGACCAAGGCTGACGGTTTCAAGTACACCCCCTACACCTGGACGTACACCGGCACCATCAACCCGGCGAACGTCCGTAGTGACGGGCGGCTCTACCTCGAGACCTTCCATGTGCAGGCCACCAACTTCTCCATGTCCGAAAATGGCCAGTGCCTACCCCTGGACTACTGGACGTACCGGGAGATCGTCGTGGACCCGGACGGGCCCACCGGGCCGCAGCAGCCGATGACACTCAGCTTCGAACGCCGCAACGGGCCGAGCGGACCCTACGTTCCCGGCGCTCAGGGGCGCATGGCGGTCACGCCGGACGCCGAAGCCACAGCAAATCTGCAGCAGCTGAGCAGCTGAACCGGGCCACCCGCCCCCGTCGTGCGGGTGGTGTCCTGTCGGGGTTGCCCAGGCGAGGGAGCGCGCGCTCCGTGATCGACGAGGCCGCAGCCAGCACTGGCCGGCTCGCACAGACGTAGTGGGGCCCCGCACCGGAAGGTGCGGGGCCCCAGCGCGTGGAGGGGACTGGCGTCAGCCCTTCTTCGCGCGTGCGGCCCGACGGGACTTCTTTCCGCCCTTGCCGGCCGTGCCGGTTCCCTGCAGGTACTTGTCATGGGACTTGTGGTACGTGCTCTCGTACCCGTAGCCATAGGAGTAGCCGCCGCCGCGCTGGGAGCGCGCGACGCCGTTCATGACCACGCCCAGCAGATGCGCGTCCACCGCGGCGAGATTCTCCACAGCCGCCTCCAGGTGGTCCTTGCGGGTCCGCCCCTGACGCACCACGAGCACAGTCCCGTCCACGGCCGTGGCCAGGAGGGAGCCGTCCGTGACGGGCAGCAGGGGAGGGGAGTCGACGATGACGAAGAAGTCCTCCGATGCCAGCTTCAGCAGGGCCCGCATGCGCTTCGAGCCCAGCAGCTCCGACGGGTTCGGGGGCGTCCGGCCGGCGGGAAGCAGCGTGAGGTTCGGGATGCCGGTCGCCGCGAGGGCGTCGTCTGGCTGCACCTCACCGGCCAGCACCTCGGACAGGCCCACGTCGCCCGCCACCTGGAAGAGGTCGTGCTGCCGGGGCCGCCGCAGGTCGGCGTCCACCACGAGCACCCGTTCGCCGGCCAGGGCCAGGGCGCGGGCCAGGTTCGATGCGACGGTCGACTTGCCCTCGGAGGGGTCCGCGCTCGTGAACGAGACGACGCGGGGCGGCTCGTCGACGGAGACGAACTTGAGATTGGTGCGCAGCGCCCGGATGGCCTCGCCGGCCCGGGGGTCGAGGTCCACGGCCTCCTCGCCCGTGCGGGTCAGGGACGCGTTCTCCGGGACGGCCCCGATGACGCCGGCGCCGGTGATCTCCTTCACGTCGGCGCGGCTGCGCACCTTCACGTCCAGGAGACGACGGAGCACGGCGATGGCGAGTCCCGCACCCAGTCCGGCCACCGCGCCCAAGAGGACGTTGCGCCGGGTGTCAGGGCTCACGGGGGCAGAGGGCACGCGGGCATCGGACAGCGGCACGACCTCCAGCGGGCTGTTCTTGTCCACGTCCGCCGCCACGTCCGCCGTCGCCTGCAGTGCACTGTTCGCCAGCTGCGCGGCGGTCTCGGGATCGGTCGAGGTGGCGGTCACCTTGATCATGCTGGACTCGGGGACGAGCACCGCGGAGAGCGAGCCGTCGCCGTCCTGCCCCGTGTCCTGTGCCACGCGTTCACGCACGGCCTCGCTGTTGATCAGGGCGACGTAGGCCTGAGCCCGGCTCTCGGCGGGCAGGTTGCTGGTGATGAGGCTCTGATCTGCAGCCCGGGCGGCGAGGAACCCCTGAGATTCGGACGCGTAGATCCGGGGCTGCAGTGCGGAGTAGCCCCAACCCAACAGACCCCCCACGAGGGCTGCTGCCAGGAGCAGCAGGAGGTTGGCGCGCAGGAGGCGGAAGAAGTCGACGATCGTCACGGGGCACCTCGGGGGTCATGGACGGGGATGCGCGGGCCGTTGTGGCCAGGAAACGCACAGGTCCACGGTACCAACACCCACCGTGCGCTCTGAGGCCCCGAGGACGAGGCCCGCCACCGCGCTACGCTGAGCCGAGTATTGCCCGGCGTCCACGAAAGGTTCCGCACCATGCGCCCGAGCACGCCCCGTGACCGGACGGCTGCCCGCGCCATGGGGGCCGTCGCGCCACCCGAGGCCCGGCCTGCCAGGCGTCACCCCTCACTCGGCCTCTTCCCGGACGGTCAGGCCGCGTGGACCCGCTCCCCGTGGAACCCCTTGGTCACGCCGGCCTCACCGCGGCTGTTCGAGGCCGTGCTGGCCATCGGCCTGGTGATGGATGCGTTCACCGCTCCCGGCCTGCCGATCCCGTTCGCGGAGTTCTCCGCCATCCTTCTGCTGCTCCTCGCCTCATTCCGGCAGCCCCGCCGGGACCTCTCCCACTACGGCGTGCTGGCCCTCGGCGCACTGGCCCTGGTGGGGTATCTCGTCGCGGTGACCGTGCACAACGACCTTGACCCCACCCGGCGCGCCACCAGGATCACGCTCCTGATCCTGCTGATCTACGCCATCGCCAGCGAGCGGATCGACATCAAGGGCATCCTCTACGGGATGACGGCCGGAGCACTGATCAACGTGCCCCTCTTCTACGCGGGCCTGGCCCCGGACACCTACGGGGGCTACCTCACCGGCTTCCTCGGGGACAAGAACGTCTCCGGCCTCTTCTATGCGCTCCTGCCGGTGCTGCTCGTGGCCACCATGCAACGCATGGGTCCGAAGCTCCTCGTGCTGGGCGCCGGCTTCGCCCTGACCTTCCTCACCGGCTCGCGGACCTCGATGGCCGCGCTGCTCTGCGCGGTCGTGTGGATCCTCGTGAGCCCCTACCTGGGGTGGGCCCTCCGTCTCGCGCTGGGGGTCGTCCTGGGCTGGTTCGTCAGCTGGGCCGAAGTGAATCTGGCCGACCTCGGGATCTTCGGCGACCGCACGGGCACCGACTGGTTCCGCGAGCAGATCCAGGAGGCGTCCGCGGAGAAGGTGGCGGACACGTCCTTCTTCGGCCAGGGCCTCTCCACGGCCTTCGTGGAGCTGGACAACGTGTCCATGTTCTTCCACAACTCCTACCTGGGTCTCCTGGTCGAGGGCGGCTGGCCGTTCCTGGTCGTGGTGGTCGGCGCCTACCTCTGGCTGTGCCTGCGGCCCTTCGCCCGGACGCACCGCTCGCCTTCCCGTGTCGCCGTCGAAGCGGCCGCCCTCATCATCCTCGTGGCCTCGCTCCAGCTGGGGGAGGTGTTCATCACGATCTTCGGCGCCATCGTGCTCGGTTGCGGACTCCTGCTGAGCGCCCAGGAGGACGAGGAGGACCATGGCGCCCCCGCGAAGGACCGGGCCCACCGCCGCAAGCTGGACCGCATCGTGGCGCGGTCCCGACGAGCGGGCCGCTGAGCGCCACGAGCATCACCGGTGCTATCCTGTCCAGGTTGCCCAGGCGAGGGAGCGCGCGCTCCGTGATCGACGAGGCCGCCGCCGCGCGTCAGCATGCTGACCCGCTGCGGCACTGAAGCCCCCTCCTGGCCGCATCCCGCGCCGCCCCCGGCTGCGCGGCCGAGACCCCCACAGGAGGACGCATCATGTCTGACCAGCTCAAGATCAAGGTCACCCGCCGCACCGACTTCGGCAAGGGCGCCGCCCGCCAGGCCCGCCGCGCCGGTCTGATCCCCGCCGTCGTCTACGGCCACGGCCAGGAGCCCGTGCACCTGCTGCTGCCGGCCCAGGAGACCACCCTGGCCGTCCGCAACCCCAACGCCCTGCTCACCGTCGTGAACGAGGCCGGCGAGGAGCACCTGGTCCTGCCCAAGGACATCCAGCGCCACGCCATCAAGGACACCGTGGACCACCTGGACCTCATCGAGGTCCGTCGCGGCGAGAAGGTCATCGTCGAGGTCACCGTGCAGGTCGAGGGCGAGGTCGCCCCCGGCAACGACTACGTGCTGGACTACGTCACCGTGCCGGTCGAGGCCGAGGCCACCGATCTGCCCGAGGCCGTCACCATCTCCATTGAGGGCCGCGAGGCCGGCGACCACGTGTACGCCACGGACGTGCAGGTCCCCGCCGGCGCCACCCTGCAGCTCGAGGACGACATCGTCATCGCCACCGTCAGCGAGGTCGTCGAGCAGGACCTCGGCGACGAGTCCGTGCAGGAGGAGCAGGCCGCCGAGTCCGCTGAGGGCGAGTCCGAGGGCTCCGAGGACTGATCACGCCATGACGACGGGGACCACGCTCATCGTCGGGCTCGGCAATCCCGGGCCCGAGTACGAGCGCACCCGTCACAACGTCGGCCAGATGGTGGCGGATGAGCTCGCCTCCCGCATGGGGGTCGGGTTCACCCGCCACCGGGCCGGCGCCGTGGTGGCCACGGGCCGCCTCGGCATCGGGGGACCGCGCGTCGTGCTCGCGAAGTCCACCGGCTACATGAACGTCTCCGGACGCCCCGTCTCCGCGCTGGCGTCCTTCTACGGGATCGGCCCCGAGGACCTCGTGGTGGTCCATGACGAGCTGGACATCCCGTTCGACACCCTGCGCCTCAAGCGCGGCGGGGGAGAGGGCGGCCACAACGGCCTGAAGTCCATCACCGCCTCGCTCGGCACCAAGGACTACGCCCGCGTGCGCGTCGGCATCGGCCGACCCCCGGGCCGCATGGACGTGGCCGACTTCGTGCTGCGCCCCTTCACCAAGCCCGAGCAGGACGTCCTGCCCCTGCACGTGGACCGCGCGGCGGACGCCGTCGAGAAGCTCGTCACGGACGGGCTCGCGCCCGCCCAGCAGGCGTTCCACTGAGCCTCCCGCCCCGGGCGGACGTCCTCGACGGGGGCTCAGCCCCAGGCTCAGGGGGTCGGGGTCACGGCACGGGCCAGGGCATCCGCGATGGTCTCCAGTGCGGGATCCATGATCTGGATCATCTCCGCGTACCCCTCCACCGGCCCGCGGAACGGGTCCACGACGTCGAGGGGCTGGGCGGTCGACCGCGCGAGGGCCCGGTGGCGGGCCGCCTCCGCCGCGAACGCACGCACCCCGCGACCGGCGGGGATCCAGTCCCGCCCGTCCCGCTGGTCCATCGCGCGGACCAGCGCCGCGAGCTCCAGCACGGTGAACACCCGCGCGACGGCCTGCGGCACTTCTTGGAGTGCGAAGCGCATGTGCTCCTGAGCCGCGGCCAACACGAGATCCGCCTCCGCCACCATGAACGGTTGCAACGCGGCGGGACGGTGGCCTTCCAGCCCGGTGACGCCGGCCTCGGCGCCGAGCCGCACGAGCGGCGGCGGCACCGTCAGTGCCTGGTTCGGCTGGGAGCCGGCGCTGCCGACCTCCACCCGGCCGGGGGCCAGGACCGCCAGCCGGCCCTGCAGGGCCCGGCTCGCATAGGCCGAGCGGCACACGTTGCCGGTGCACACGATGAGCACGGCGTCCGGCGAGGGAAGGGCCCGGCGCCCCCGCCGGGCAGGCGGAGCCGAGCTCGACAGCGCCGGGCGACGGGCGAACGAGATCAACTGCGCGCGGCTCCGCCGTCACGCTCGAGCCACGAGGACAGCGCCCGGGCCTGACGATTGACGACCTTGCCGACCATCGGCTCGGCCTTCGCCGCGAGCTTCGAGCCCACCAGCGGGATCCGGCAGACGAGGGTGCCGTCCACGGAGAACTGGGAGCCCTCACCGGCGGCGGTCAGGCGGAGGGAGCCGTCCGCCGTCGCCTTGGCGGAGGGCACGGTGATGGTGGTGGTGCCGGTGCGGGAGCCGTCCGCGGCGGGCGCGTCCCACCGCTCCACCTGCTCCACCTGGAGGGCGGAGCCGATGAGCTTGCGGGCCATGTCCGGGACACGGTCCGGGATGCGGTCCGCGGGCAGGGAGCGCACGGCGGTGACGGTCATCGGGCCCTCCGGGGAACCCTCCACGGAGAACGAGACCAGGGAGCCGCCGAAGGACTCGACCACGGAACGGTGGAAGTCCTCGGACGCCAGGGCGGCTGCCACGGCCGACGGCGGGTGCGGGATGGGCTGCTGAGCGGAAAAGGCCACGGTGTCTCCTCGGGGTCAAGTCGGACCGCGCCCGGCGGGCCATGAGAGGGCCGGCACCGGTTCGCCGACGGCGATGGGCGTCCGTTCCTCACCTTATATGCTGGCCTCCGCGACCCGGGTCCCGCGCACGGTGCCGGGACCGGCCGCGCGACCCCTCGTGAACCCCCTGGAAGGTGTGTCCGCCATGTCGGCACTCTGGGCCGTGGCCCTCATCATGCTCCTGAGCGGGACGGCGAAGCTCCGTTCCGGCGAGGACGTGCAGGCCACGTTCACCCGACTCAGGGTGCCCCGCCCGTTCGCGGCCCCCAGCCTGGCGCGCGCGTTCCCCTGGCTCGAGCTGCTGCTCGCCGCCGCCCTCCTGCAGCCCTTCACCCTGCTGCGTCCCGTCGTCGGCCTGGTGGCCGTGGCCCTCTTCGCCGCCTTCCTCGCGCTCGTGGTCCGGGCCCAGGACGACGGCGTCTCGTGCGGCTGCTTCGGCGAGGCCTCGGCCGCCCCGATCTCCCGCACCACCGTGGTCCGCAACGTCGTCTTCCTGGCCCTCGCCGTCCTGGCCCTGGCCGAGGGGATCGTCTCGCTGGCGGTGCACGGCGCGGGCCTGGCCTGGCAGCCGCTCACCGCCTTCGGCGCCGGGGCGTGGGCGTGGGCCCTGCTCGTGTCCGTGCTGCTCGCGACCGCCGCGTTCCTGGCCGGGCGCGAGTCCGTCCCGGCCGCACCCGACGCCGCCCCGGCGACGCCCACGCCCGAGGCCCCGGCCGCCGTCGACCCGGCCGACGGCGCCGAGCCCGAACGCCACCCGTTCCCGGACGCCGTCGTGGTCGCGGACGGCGAGTACACCGGTCTGCACCGGCTGGTCGCGGACGGGGCCGTGGTGGCTCTGCGCCTGTCCACGGGGTGCGGCTCCTGCGCGCGGGTGATCGAGCGGCTGGACGAGTTCACGGACGCGCTCGGGCCGGTCCGGCTGCGGGTCCTCATGCCCCAGTACGCCCCCGGCGCCGAGGGGGCGATCCGCAGCGGCGCCGTCGACGCGTCGCTCGTGCTCGCCGACCCGGCCGGCGCCGCCTCGCAGGCCGTCGGCCTGCACTCGTTCCCCACCGCGGTGCTGCTCGGCACGGACCGGCTCACCGCCGGCGGCCCGGTGGGCGGCGCCGACGACGTCCTCGCCTTCCTCGAAGAGATCCGGGAGATCATGACCACCGAACTGCCCGCCGCCACGGACGGCTCCACCGCCACCCCGGAGGTCCGCGCATGAGCGCCCCCGAGACCACCCCCGTCCTGGCCCCGCTGCTGCCGCGCCTGCGCGCCGAACGCGCGCTCGAGGCGGCCGCCGCCTCCGCCTCCCGGCCGCTCGAGTCCCGGGGCGTCGAACTGGAGATCGGCCTGCCCGACGGCGCCCGCGCACCCCTGCTGACCGTCCTCGCCGAGGCGCTGGCCGAGGGCCACGGCGAGCGCGCCGCCGTCCTCGTGGTCACCGCGACCACCCGCGAGGCCGAGGACCTCGTGACCGACCTGGCCGCCTGGGCCCCCGCCGGTGCCGCCGCGCTGTTCCCGTCCTGGGAGACGCTGCCCCACGAGCGCCTGTCCCCGCGCTCGGACACTGTGGGCGCACGCCTGGCCGTGCTGCGCCGCCTCGCCCACCCCGAGGAGCACGCGGAGGGCCCGCTGCGCGTCGTCGTCGCCCCCGTGCGCGCCGTGCTGCAGCCCCTCGTGGCCGGGCTCGGAGAGCTGAGCCCGGTGACCCTGCGGACGGGGGAGGAGCGGGACTTCGACGGCGTGGTGGCCGCGCTCGCGGACGCCGCCTACTCGCGCGTGGACATGGTCAGCCGACGCGGCGAGTTCGCCGTGCGCGGCGGGCTGATCGACGTGTTCCCGCCCACCGAGGACTACCCCGTGCGCATCGAGTTCTTCGGCGACGAGGTGGAGCAGATGCGCTGGTTCTCCGTGGCGGACCAGCGTTCCCTCGAGGACACCACGGAGGACGGCTCGGGCCACCCCACCGAGCTGTACGCGCCCCCGTGCCGCGAGCTGCTGATCACGGACCACGTGCGCCGGCGCGCGAAGGAGCTGATCCCGGCCATGCCCGCCGCCGCGGACATGCTGGACCGGATCGCGGAGGGCGTGGCCGTGGAGGGCATGGAGTCCCTCTCGCCGCTGCTGGCCGAGGCCATGACGTCGCTGCCGCGCATGCTGCCCGCCGGGTCGCTGACCGTCCTTGTGGAGCCCGAGCGCCTGCGCGGCCGCGCCGACGACCTGCTGGCCACCAACGAGGAGTTCCTCCAGGCCGCGTGGGCCGGTGCCGCGCAGGGCGCGGTCGCCCCGGTGGACGTGGCCGGGGCGGACCAGTCCGCCGCGGGCGGCTTCCTCACGGTGGCCGAACTCCGCGCGGCCGCGCTCGAGCAGGACCAGGGGTTCTGGTCCGTCACCGCGCTGGTCTCGGACGATGAGCTGCTGCCCGACGCCGCCACCCTGCGCGCCACCCTCGGCGTCCCGCAGACCTTCTCGGGCGACATCGAGGCCATGGTCGCGCACACCCGCGTCCGGCTCGCGGAGGGGTGGCATGCCGTGGTCCTCACCGACGGCCCCGGCTCCGCCCGCCGTCTCGCCGAGCTCAACGCGGAGGCCGGCCTCACGGCCTCCGTGGTGGACGGGCCCCTGCCCGCCGACCTCGCCCCGGGGCGGGTCTCCATCGCGACAGCGCCCGTCGGCTCCGGCTTCACGATCCCGGACGCGCAGATCGCCCTGATCACGGAGCACGACCTCTTCGGCCGGCACCGCACCGCGGGCACGCGCGCCCCCGGGGCGCGGCTGGCCCGGAAGCGGCGCAACGCCGTCGACCCGCTGACCCTGCAGCCCGGCGACCACGTGGTGCACTCCCAGCACGGCATCGCCCGCTTCGTGGAGCTGCAGCGCCGCAAGGTCACCGGCGGCCCGCGCACCGCCCCCGGCGCCGAGGAGTCCTACCGCGAGTACCTCGTGCTGGAGTACGCGCCCTCGAAGCGCGGCGCCCCCGGCGACCGGCTGTTCGTGCCCACCGACCAGCTCGACCTGATCTCCTCCTACGTGGGCGGGGAGACGCCGTCGCTGTCCAAGATGGGCGGCTCGGACTGGGCGCAGACCAAGTCCAAGGCCAAGCGCGCCACCCGCGAGATCGCCGGCGAGCTCATCCGCCTGTACTCGGCCCGCATGGCCTCGCGCGGCCACGCGTTCGCCCCGGACACCCCGTGGCAGGGCGAGCTGGAGGAGGCCTTCCCGTTCATCGAGACGCCGGACCAGCTGACCACCATCGAGGACGTCAAGAAGGACATGGAGGCGGCCGTTCCCATGGACCGGCTCGTCTCCGGCGACGTCGGCTTCGGCAAGACCGAGGTGGCCGTGCGCGCCGCGTTCAAGGCGGTGCAGGACGGCAAGCAGGTGGCCGTCCTCGTCCCGACGACGCTGCTCGCCCGCCAGCACCACCAGACGTTCTCCGACCGGTTCGCCGGCTTCCCCGTGAAGGTGGCCGCGCTCTCCCGGTTCCAGACCGCCAAGGAGTCCAAGGAGGTCATCGAGGGGCTCGCGCACGGCGAGGTGGACGTGGTGATCGGCACCCACCGGCTGCTCTCCGACCAGGTGCAGTTCAAGGACCTGGGCCTGGTGATCGTGGACGAGGAGCAGCGCTTCGGCGTCGAGCACAAGGAGGCGCTGAAGAAGATGCGCACCAACGTGGACGTGCTCGCCATGTCCGCCACGCCCATCCCGCGCACCCTCGAGATGTCCCTCACCGGCATCCGCGAGACCTCCACGCTGGCCACCGCCCCGGAGGAGCGCCACCCCGTGCTCACCTCGGTGGGCCCGTACTCGGACCAGCAGGTCACCGCGGCCATCCGCCGCGAGCTGATGCGTGAGGGCCAGGTGTTCTACGTGCACAACCGCGTCACCACCATCGACAAGGTGGCCAAGCGCATCGCCGAGCTGGTGCCGGAGGCCCGGATCGCCGTCGCCCACGGCAAGATGAGCGAGGCCCGGCTCGAGCAGATCATGGTGGACTTCTGGGAGCGGAAGTTCGACGTGCTCGTCTCCACCACGATCATCGAGACCGGCCTGGACATCGCCAACGCCAACACCCTGATCGTGGAGGACGCCCACCGCTACGGCCTCTCCCAGCTGCACCAGCTGCGCGGCCGCGTGGGCCGTGGCCGCGAGCGGGCGTACGCGTACTTCCTGTACGACCCGCAGAAGCCCCTCGGCGAGGTGGCCCTCGAACGCCTCAAGGCCGTGGCCACCCACAACGAGCTCGGCGCGGGCATGCAGCTGGCCATGAAGGACCTCGAGATCCGCGGCGCCGGCAACCTGCTCGGCGGGGAGCAGTCCGGCCACATCGCCGGCGTGGGCTTCGACCTCTACCTGCGGATGGTGGGCGAGGCCGTGGCCGACTTCAAGGGCGAGGAGGACACCGCGCCCGCCGAGGTGAAGGTGGAGCTGCCGGTCAACGCCCACCTGCCGCACGACTACGTGCCGGGGGAGCGGCTGCGCCTCGAGATGTACCGCAACCTCGCCCAGGCCGCGGACGACGCCGCCGTGGACGCCGTGGTGGAGGAGCTCAAGGACCGCTACGGCCCGCTGCCGGAGCCGGTGGAGGCGCTCGTCGCCGTCGCCCGGTTCCGCAACCGGGCGCGGGCCGCGGGCGTCACCGAGGTCATGCTGCTGGGGCAGAACGTGAAGTTCGGCCCCGCCGCGGACCTGCCGGAGTCCCGCCAGATGCGCCTGACCCGCATGTACAAGGGCGCCCAGGTCAAGCCGGCCCTGAACGGCGTCCTCATCCCGCGTCCCAAGACCAAGCCGGTCATGGGTCAGGATCTCGT
Source organism: Micrococcus luteus (assembly GCF_022664405.1). Taxonomy (NCBI): domain Bacteria; kingdom Bacillati; phylum Actinomycetota; class Actinomycetes; order Micrococcales; family Micrococcaceae; genus Micrococcus; species Micrococcus luteus. Next base: position 95,211 of record NZ_JAKRLB010000004.1, read on the forward strand.
GGACGTCCCGCTGCTCGAGTGGGCGCAGCAGGTGGTCGACGCGATCTTCGCGCCGGAGGGCTGAGGCGGGTCAGGCCGTCCGCACGCGGACGAGGACGCCGTGCGCCTCGAGCATCTCGAGGAAGGCATGGACGTCGGCCGCGACGTCGGCGGGAGCGAGGCCGAACGCCTCCGCCACCTGGACCGTGACGTCCGTCGTCGACAGCGGCACCGGCGGATCCGCGACCAGGTCGTCCTCCGGGGTGCGGCCGCCCACGAGGACGTCCCAGATCACGTCGCCCGAGGCGCCCAACAGCAGCGGCTGACCGGCCTCGAGCGTCATGACGGCGGCCTGGCCGCCGGCGGTGCGGGCCCACGCGATGTCGGGGGAGATCGCCCAGCCCTCGGTGGTCTCAACGGTCACGGCGCACCGCCTTCGTCCAGGCCCAGCCGGCGAGTGCGCCGAGCCGGGCGCGCTGCTCGCGCCACAGGTCTGCGCGGGTGACGGGTCGGCCCAGGCGCATCTGCAGATGGGGGCGGTTCACCGGGATCGTGCGGGCCACGAGGGCGGCCCGCTCCCGCACCGTGGCGGCCGACCGCCACCGGGTGCGGAACAGCTCAAGACCGCTCTGGCTCTCGTGCAGCGCCGCGAAGAGGGTCAGCTGCCGGGTGTCGACGCCGTCGGCGGCCTCGCCCGTGGCGACGTGCCAGGCCGCGCCCGCGTCCAGTCGGCGGGCTTCCTCGCGCAGGGCGGCCCAGCTCTCGGCGGGGAGGGACTCCCGGATGTGCCGGACGTCGAGGCCACCGCGGAACGGGTCGCGGGCCGCGTGGACGATCACGACGAGCCGCTGATGGCGCGGGCTCGGCACCGGGACAGACCGGCCGGCGATCACGAGGTGGATGTGCTCGCTCCACAGGGCGTCGAAGGCCGCCTCGGGGGACGCGCCGAGGCCGGGGAAGAGCCGATGCACGTCCACGTACCCCAGCTGGTCATGCCAGAGCGTGGCCGCGTGCTGGAAGATCGACCCCTGAGAGAAGGTGGCGACCGGTTCCCAGCCGTGGGAGCCCAGGAGTGCGATGACGGCGTCGGCATCGGCCGGAGGGACCAGCAGGTCCACGTCCGAACTGCGGCGGTGGTCGGGGTAGACGCCGGGCTCGGTGGCGTAGCCCTTGAGATGCAGGCCGCGGATGCCGGCCCGGTCCAGCAGATGCGTGATGCGGGCGTGAGCGAGGCGGACGCGGACCTCGAGGTCCAGGGACGGCGGGGCGGCCGGTCGCTGTCCCGTCGCATGTTCCCCCATGGCCGCGAGCTTAGTCGAGCGAAAGGAGGGCCGTCGTCGACTGTGCTTGATACGTTGTTGGGCGAGGTTGAACTTCGGGTGAATTCATGGACCGGTGGCAGGAGATCCGCATGGTCCCGGGAGCCACGACGCGGCGCGCCCGCCAGGAATGTGCGAGAGGGCTGGCAATGAGCTGTGCGGCCCATCTACACTCAGCTGGAGAGTTCCACAGCAAATACTCACCGAGTATCCCGCGGTGCTCCGTCCACTCGCGTAACCCCGTTCGGGCGCGAAAGCCACACCTCGACTCGAAACGAGTGAAGCCATGCAGAAGAACACCTCCACCCTCTCCCGTCGCAAGGTGACCGCCGGCATCGCGTGGTCGGTTCCGGCGGTCGCCGCCGTCGCCGCCGCCCCGTTCGCCGCCGCCTCCCCCTCGTGCGTCAACACCGCGAGCACGGAACCGGTGAAGTACCCCGGCAACTCGACTGGTGGAGGTGGCAAGCTGAAGCACGCCTACGGCTTCTCCGTCACCGTGACCAACCCGACGCGTGGCCGGATCCGACTGTCTGCGAAGAGCGTGCTCATCGACTTCGAGAAGAAGGGCACGTACACCGGTGAACAGCTGATGATCTTCGACAAGGATCCGTGCCTGGGCGGCGTGCAGCTGAATGGCAACAGCGACCGGCTGATCCTCGAGCCTTCCGGGACCGCCGGGGACACCCGCACGTTCTGGTTCGTCGTGAGCAACACCGGCAACTCGGCCAACGATGCCGGCTGCATCCGCGCCACTCTGGGCGTGGCTCTGGTCAAGGGTAGCCAGCCCGTGGCCAACCTGTGCACCGAGGCCGCGGTGGACAAGGCCTGCTTCACGGCCACCCCGCCGTCGGCTGTCTGCTGATGTTCTGAGCGCCACCGCGAAGGGTCCCGCCTCCTCAGAGGCGGGGCCCTTCTGCATCCCCGGGCCTGCGCCGTCGGTGCGACGACCTGGCCCCGCAGCCGGGCGAGGTCAGCGTCGCGACGCGTCGCCCGCGGTCCCGGCCGCGGCGTCGGCGGCGTCCCGGGGCGCCTGGTAGTAGACGTCATAGCTGCCGCCGTCCGCGCCGTAGCCCCCGCCGTAGTAGTCCGAGCCCACACCGGAGGCCGGGGTGCCGTTGAGCACGACGCCGAGCACCCGGGCGTTGACGCCCGCGAGCATGTCCCGGGCCACCTCGAGGTGCTCCTTGCGGGTCTCGCCGTGGCGGACCACCAGGACGGTGCCGTCCACCGCCGCGGCGAGCAGGGTGGAGTCCGTGACGGGCAGCACGGGCGGGGCGTCCACGAGCACCATGTGCGTCTCGGCGAGGGCGGTGAGCAGATCCCTCATCCGCTCGGAGCCGAGCTGCTCGGACGGGTTAGGAGGGGTGCGGCCGGCCGGCAGGAGCAGCAGCCCGTCCTCGCCCACGGGGATCAACACGTCCTGGAGGGCGACGTCCCCGTTGAGGACCTCGGACAGGCCCACACGGCCGTCGACGCCGAACTGCAGGGCCTGGCGCGGGCGACGCAGATCGGCGTCGATGAGGATCACCGGCTGGCCGGCGGCCGCCACGGTCAGGGCCAGGCTGCCGATCACGGTCGACTTGCCCTCGCCGGGGTTCGAGCTGGTGAACGCGATGGTGCGGGGCGGGTCGTCCACCGCAGCGAACCGCAGATTGGTGCGCAGCTGGCGCACCGCCTCCGACGCGCGGGGGGAGAGGGGCGCCATCGGCGCCGCGCGTTCCGCCTTCATGCTGGGATCCAGGGGGATGGCGCCGAGCAGGCCCGCCCCGCCCGCCACCTGGGCGTCCGTCGTCGTCCGCACGTTGACGTCCAGCAGCCGCCGCAGGAACGCGACGACCAGACCGAGGACGAGACCTGCGCCCAGGCCGTACAGCAGGTGGCGGACGCGGTCCGGGCTCGAGGGCGCGGCCGGCGCGAGGGCGTCCTCCATGGCCGTGACCTTGACGTTGGACGTCGGATCGAGCTCGTTCGCCACGTCGGCGGTCGCCACGAGCGCCCCGTTGGCCAGCGCGGCGGCCTGCTGCGCATCGGGGGCCACGGCGGACACCGTGATGAGGTTCGAGTTCGGCACCAGGGCGGCGCTCATGGTCGCGCCGACGGTGTCCAAGCCCTCGGCCGCGATCCGCTCACGGACCGTGCGGCTGTTGATCAGCGGGATGTAGGACTGGGCCCGGGTCTGGGCGGTCTCGGTGCCGGAGATGCTCGCCTCCCCCTCCACCGTGACGAACGCGGTCGAGGTCGCGGTGTACAGCGTGGGCTGCAACAGCGAGTAGAGGAGGCCCAATGCCAGGCCCAGGGCGGCGCACCCCAGGATCACCAGGCGGTTCGCGCGCAGCACACGGAGGAAATCGATGACGTTCATGGGGTCCCAGGATCGAAGGGCAGCGGCTCAGCTCACTCTAACAAGCGGGACAGCCCATTCCTTCGCACTCGTCTACGCTGGGCGTGGGGCGGAGACGCGCCCCGGCAGGGCGACGGAGGGGCGGTCATGACGGTGGGGCACGATGCGCACGGACCGCGGCACTCCGACCCCCGCTACGTGGCCCTGCAGGCGGAGCGGGAGAGACACGCCCGCGCCGCCGCCCGCGGCACGTCCGTGTGGTCGGCCGACCCGGACGCCGTCGTCCCCCGCGAGCCCCTGCGCATCCCCGAACTGCTGCTCGGCGCCCTGCTGGCCATGGAGGCGTTCGGCGTCCCCCTCGGCCCCGTGGCGCTCCCGCTGAACGAGGCCGGCATGCTCCTGCTGCTGGCCCTGGCGCTGTGCCGACGGTCCCGCCGCGATGTCTCCGCCCTCGGGTTGACCGCCGTGCTCGCCGCCGCCGTGCTGCTGTTCCTCGCGATCGTCTCCGTGTCCCAGGGCATCCCGGACCTGGAGTGGCTGCGCCGGTGGGTGCGGATGGCGGCCCTCGTCGGGCTCGTCGGCTGCATCGCCGGCGGCCGGCTCAGCCTGCGCTCGCTCGCCGTCGGGCTCGGCGCCGCCATGGCCCTGAACGTGCCCCTCTTCTACGCCGGCCTCGTGCCCGCGCCCTACGGCAGCTTCCTGACCGGCGTCCTCGCGGACAAGAACGTGGCGGGCCTCTACTACGCGGCCATGCCGGTCCTGGCGCTCGCCCTCGTGCGGACGCGGCGGTGGAAGCTGATCCTGCTCGTCGCCGCCGCGGTGTGCGTCGTCCTCACGGGCTCCCGCACCTCCATGGCGGGCTTCGCCTGCGCCGTCCTGTGGCTCTGGCTGACGCCGCGGATGGGGGCGGGTCTGCGCCTGGTCCTGCTGGCGGTCCTCGCCTGGGCGGTCGCGTTCGCCGAGGAGAACCTGGCCCGCATCGCCTTCTTCGCGGACCGCACCGGCACGGACTGGCTGCGCTCGAACATCCAGGCCGAGACGGCCGTGCGCGTCGCGGAGACGCCGTGGTACGGCCGGGGCCTCACCACGGCGTACGTGGACTTCGGCGGTGCCACGTGGCACTACCACAACTCCTACGCGGGCCTCTACACCGAGGGCGGCGTCGTGCTCCTCCTCGCCGTCCTCGGCGCGTACGCGTTCTTCGGGCTGCGCCTGTTCAGCGCCCGGCTGCGCACCCCCTCACGCGTGGCGGTGGAGGCGGCGGCCGTCGTCGTGTTCGTCTCCGCGACGCAGCTGGGCGAGGTGTTCATCACGATCCCGAGCATGCTCGTCGTCGCCGCCGGCGTGACCCTCTGGCTCGACGAGCGGGACGCCCCGCTCGAGAGCGAGGTGCTCGAGCGGCGCCGCCGTCGGGTGCTGGCCGCGGCGCGCCGGGGGCAGCACGCCCCGTCCTCCGGCGGGCACGCCGTCCCCGATCTCTGACGCCGGCCGGTCAGGCGCCCGTCGGCTCCTCCTCCACGAGGTCCCCGTCGAGGGCCCGGGCGATCTCCCACGCCAGCAGCTCGACGATCGGCTGCGCGGTCTGCGCCATGGCGGCGTAGCCCTCGGCGGGGCCGCGGAACGGGTCCGGCAGATCCGCGTCCGGTCGCTCCCCCTGGGCGATCAGGCGGGAGCGCAGCTCCGCCAGCGCCGTGACGAGCGCGGTGACGCCCGCGCCCGGAGGGACCGCCGCGGCGAGCTCCTCGCCGTGGTCGCGCAGGAGGGTGCCCATGCCGAGGATCGTGAAGGTCCGGCGCACCGCCGCGGGGTCCTCACGCAGCACCTCGTCCAGGTGGTCGTCCGTCGCGGTCAGGACGAGGTCCTGGTCCGCCAGCGAACGCCCGGTCAGCTGCTGCGGTCGATGCTGCGTCAACGCGGCGCGGACTCGGCGGCTCGGCGCGAGGTCGAGCAGCGGACCCGGGACGGTCAGCGCCTGGTTCGGTTCCGTGCCCGCGCTCGTGACCACCGCGCGGCCCCGGTCGCCGAGCAGGGCGTTGAGCTGCGCCTGCAGCGCGTACTCCACGTAGGCGGAGCGGCAGATGTTGCCCGTGCATACGACGAGGACGCGGGCGCTCGGCAGGGGGCCGGGGACACGGTCGGCCGGGTGGGGGAGGAACGCCGGGCCGAGCCGGAACTCGGCGAGGCGATCCTCCCGCGCCGGGGAGGCCGCCGGGGCGTCGGCGTCGCCGCCGTCACCCGCCGGGTGGCCGCCGTCGCGGGTCGACACCTCGGGCTCCTCCGGCGTCGGCGGCAGGAACGGATTGCGGATCGGGGGGCGATGATCCCTGCTCATGGGTGTGTCCTCTCCGAGGCGGTCGTGACGCGCGGCAGCGCGGACGTGACGGGGTGCGGGGGCTCCACGTGTCGCAGGCGGTGCACCGGGTGCCAGCGGCGGCGCGCCCCCGTGAACGGCTTGGACAGGGGGGTGGCGAGCAGGGCGAGGCCTGCCAGCCAGCTGAGGGCGAGCGCGAGGGCGAACTTGACGGCGTTGTCCTCCACGCCGTGGCGCGTGACCCACATCAGCACCCAGCCGTGCAGCAGCACCACCACCGTGCCCGTCCGGACCAGGGCGGTGATGACGCGGCGCAGGGCCTGACCCGTCCCGGTGCGTCGGGCGAAGGAGCGCAGCAGCCCCTCCACCGTGGAACCGAACACGAGCACCATCCCCGCGGACATCAGGACGCCCACGGCGGGGGTGAGCACCGGCGTGCCGAAGCCGCCGAACTTGATGTTGGGCGGCTCCAGGCCCAGCCGGACCGCGACCAGCCCGAGCAGCACCAGGCCGAGGCCGATGAGCGTCCGATGGCGTCGCACGTGCGGCTGGACGCGGCGACGGAACGTCTCGCCGCTGAGGACGAACAGCAGGCACGGCAGGGCCAGCCCGACGCCCAGAGGCGTGCGGGCGATCGCGGAGTCCGGCACGAGGTGGGCCCACGCCAGCCCGGCCAGGCCCACGGCCCAGGCGACGGCGGACGGGAAGCGCTCGAGGAATCGGCGCAGCACCGTGGTGAAGAACAGGACGGAGATGAACCAGAACGCCCACCACGGGGGCTCCTGGTCCGCGCCCCCGTACCAGCCGGTGAGCATCAGACGCCGTAGGAGGTCGGGGTCGTCGGCGAACCACGCGAACGCGGCCACGGACATGAGCGCCGCCCACACCAGGTACGGCACCATCAGGCTCCGGAAGCGGCCCCGCACGTCCGTGGCCCAGGGGCGGCCGCGCGTCCAGAAGTAGCCGGTGAGGAAGAAGAACAGCGGCATCCGCCAGATCTCCAGGTACCGGCTGAAGGTGAGGTCCGTCAGGTACGCGTGACCCAGCACCACCGCCGCGATGGAGACAAGCCGAAGGGCGTCCACCCCCGTGTTGCGGGTGGACGCCCTTCGGCGCGCGGCGGCCGGACGACCGGTGTCAGCGATCCTCGGCTCCGGGACGGCTCAGCGGTGCGCGGCGCCGGTCTCGACGGCGTGGGCGCCCGAGGCGGCGTGCTCGACGACGGGACGGGTGTGGATGGCGGTGGTGTCCACGGTGTCGCTGCGGCCCAGGAACGCCTTGGGGATCATGAAGGCCACGGTGGCCAGGGCCAGCGCGATCAGGCCGGGGATCCAGACCGACTCGAGCGACCAGAAGCCCATGGCGTAGAGGCAGCCGAGGAACGCGCCGAAGGCGACGATGAAGGCGATCAGGGAACCCCAGACGCCGCCCACGTTGGAGTGGTCGATGGCCTTGCCGTTGCGGATCACGTGATGCTCCTTCGGTGCGGTCCCGGCCGGGGCGGACGCCCGGCCGAAGTGATGCGAGTCAGTCGGATCCCAGGATAGCAAGCGCGGAGCTGGCCCCGATCCGGGTGGCGCCGGCCTCGATCATCGCCAGGGCGTCCGCGCGGGTGCGCACCCCGCCGGAGGCCTTCACGCCGATGCGCTCGCCCACGGTGCGGCGCATCAGCGCGACGTGCTCGACGGTGGCGCCCGCGGTGGAGAAGCCCGTGGAGGTCTTCACGAAGTCCGCCCCGGCCTCGACCGCGGCCTCGCAGGCCAGGACGATCGCGTCGTCGTCCAGCAGGGCGGTCTCCACGATCACCTTGAGCAGCGCCCCGCCGTCGCCCGCGGGGCCGCCCGCATGCGCGGCCTCGGCCACGGCGCGGACGTCCGAGACGAGCCGGGCGCGGTCCCCGGCACGGGCCGCGGCGACGTCGAGGACCATGTCCACCTCGTCCGCGCCGGCGTCGATCGCCTGCCGGGCCTCGAAGGCCTTGACCTCCGAGGCGTTGGCGCCGAGGGGGAAGCCGATCACGGTGCAGGTCAGCACGTCCGAGTCCGCGAGCTCGGCGGCCACCAGCGGCACCCACACGGGGTTGATGCAGACGCTCTTGACCCCGGCCTCGCGGGACTCGGCCACGAGGCGGCGCACGTCCGCCTCCGAGGTGTCGGCCTTCAGGGCGGTCGCGTCGATGTACTTCGCCAGCTCGGCGGTGGTGAGGGAGACGGTCATGTCCGCCAGCCTACCGAGGCTCAGCCGCCCACGAGGGCCGTCACCTCGGCGCGCAGCGCCTCGAGTCGCTCGGCGGCCGCGGCCGGGTCGGCGTCCCGGGTGCCGAGGTAGCACTTGAGCTTGGGCTCGGTGCCGGAGGGCCGCACGAGGACGCGGGTGCCGGAGTCGGTGGCGAACAGCAGCGCGTCCGTCGGCGGCAGCCCGTCCCCGCCGGCGGCCAGGTCCCGGCGCACGGTGACCGGCTCGCCCGCGAGCGTGGCCGGCCCCTGCTGACGCAGGGCCGCCATGGTGCGGGCGATCAGGGACAGGTCCGCCACGCGGACCGAGACCTGGGCGCTGGGCATGGCGCCGGTGACCGCGTCGACGTCGGCCAGGGCGTCCGTCAGGCCGCGTCCCTGCGCCTTGAGGGCGGCGGCCAGCTCCGCGGCCATGAGGGCGGCCGTGATGCCGTCCTTGTCCCGCACCATGTCCGGGTCCACGCAGTAGCCGAGGGCCTCCTCGTAGCCGAAGCCGAGGTCCGGGGCGCGGGAGATCCACTTGAAGCCGGTCAGCGTGACGTGGTGCCTCACCCCGTTCGCCTCCGCCAGGGCGGCCAGCTGCGGGGAGGAGACCACGGAGTTCGCGGCGCTGCGGCCGGCCGCGTGCAGGGCCGGCATCGCGTGCGCGCCCAGCAGCGTCCCGACGGCGTCGCCCGAGAGCATCCGCCACGTGCGGACACCGTCCGCGTCGGTGACGGGCGCGGCCAGGGCCAGGCGGTCGGCGTCGGGGTCGTTGGCGATCACCAGGTCCGCGTCCACCTCGGCGGCCAGGGCGAGGGCGAGGTCCATCGCCCCCGGCTCCTCCGGGTTGGGGAACGCCACCGTGGGGAAGGCCGGGTCCGGGGCGGCCTGCTCGGCCACCACGTGGACGGGGCCGAAGCCGGCGTCCTCGAGCAGGCCCGGGACCACGGCGCCGCCCACCCCGTGCAGGGGCGTGTAGACCACGCGCAGGTCGCGGTGGCCGTGCCGGTCGTCGTCGAGCACGCCGAGGGCCGCCGCGCGGTAGGCCTCCAGCAGGTCCGGCCCGGCCACGGTCCAGCCGTCGTCGGCGAGCGGGATGTCCGCGGCCCACGCCGCGTGGTCGATGCGGGCGGCGATCTCCGCGTCCGCGGGGGAGACGATCTGCGCCCCGCGACCCGCCTCGTCCGTGAGCCGCCCGCCGAGGTAGACCTTGTAGCCGTTGTCCGCGGGCGGGTTGTGGCTGGCCGTGACCATCACGCCCGCGTCCGCGCTGAGATGGCGCACCGCGAAGGCGAGCACCGGCGTCGGCAGCGGGTCCGGCAGCAGGACGGTCTGCACGCCCGCGGCCGTCAGGACAGCGGCCGTGTCCGCGGCGAAGGCGGCCGAACCGCGCCGCGCGTCGTACCCGACGACGGCCAGCGGCGGGGCCGCGTCCCGTCCGACGCCGTCCCACAGGTGGGCGGCCAGACCCGCCGCGGTACGGCGCACCACGAGCCGGTTCATGCGGGACTCGCCCGGGCCCTCCTCGGCGCGCAGGCCGGCGGTGCCGAAGGCGAGCGGCCCGGCGAAGCGCGCGGCGAGCACCGCCCGGGCGGCCGCGGCCTCCGGGCCGACGCCGGCGGCCGCGTCGAGCTCGGCGCGCAGGGTGTCCCGGTGCGCGGGGTCGGGGTCCTCCGCCGCCCACCGCTCAGCCCGGGCGAGGACGTCCTCCGGGAGCGCGGCGACGTCGTCGTGCGGGGGATGCGCGGGCATCAGAGCCGCCCCACGATGTCCGCGAGCAGACGCGCGATGCGCGGGCCGGCGGCCTGGCCGGCCTCGACGACCTCGGCGTGGGACAGCGGCGTCTCCGAGATGCCGGCGCCGAGGTTGGTCACCAGCGAGATGCCGAACACCTCCAGCCCGGCGTGACGGGCCGCGATCGCGTCCAGTGCCGTGGACATGCCGACGAGGTCGCCGCCGAGGGTGCGCGCCATCCGCACCTCGGCGGGGGTCTCGTACTGCGGGCCGGCGAACTGGACGTACACGCCCTCGCGCAGGGACGGGTCCACCTCACGGGCGATCGCGCGCAGCCGCGGGGAGTAGAGGTCGGTCAGGTCCACGAACGTGGCGCCGACGAGCGGGGTGGCGCCGGTGAGGTTGATGTGGTCCGCGATCAGGACGGGGGTGCCCGGGGCGATCTCCGGGTCCAGCCCGCCACAGCCGTTGGTCAGCACCACGGTGCGCGCCCCGGCGGCGGCGGCGGTGCGGACGGTGTGCGCCACGGCCTGGGCGTCGCGGGACTCGTAGAAGTGCGTGCGCGAGCCGAAGACGAGGGCGTGCGTGCCGTCCGGCAGTCGGACCGAGCGGATCACCGCGTTGTGGCCGGGCACCTTCGGGGCGTGGAAGCCGGGCACCTCGGCCAGCGGCACGGCGGCGACCTCGTCGCCGATCAGGCCGGCGGCCTCGCCCCAGCCGGAGCCGAGGACGACGGCGACGCGGTGCTCCGCCACGCCCGTCGCCCGGGCGATGGTGTCGGCGGCCGCGCGGGCCTCGGCGAAGCCCGGATGGTCGCCGGTCAAGGGGGAGTCGGGGGAGGGGATGCTGGTCTGGTCGGTCACGTCGTGGAGTCTAGGCGGTGTCCCGTGAGCGCGGGCTAGGACTTTCCCGTCCGTGGCGGACACAATGGAGCCCGTGAGCGAGGAAAACAGCACCTTCATCCCGTCCCTGACCATCATCGGCGGCGGCCCCGGCGGCTACGAGGCCGCCATGGTGGCCGCGAAGCTGGGCGCCCGCGTGACCCTGGTCGAGCGCCAGGGGTTGGGCGGCGCGGCCGTCCTCACGGACGTGGTCCCCTCCAAGACGCTGATCGCCGCCGCCGACTCGATGCGCCGCGTGGGCGCCTCCGTGGACCTGGGCGTCGACCTCGGCGGGGGCGACGTCCACGCCGACATGGGCCGGGTCGGCCACCGCATCCTGAACCTGGCCCACGAGCAATCCTCGGACATCCGCGCGGGCCTCGAGCGGGTCGGCGTCCGGGTGATCGACGGCGTGGGCCGCGTCGTCGGCCCCCACGAGGTGTCCGTCCGCGCCCTCGACGACGCCGACGCCGGCGCCGAGCCCGAGATCATCACCTCGGACGCGATCCTCGTGGCCGTCGGCGCGAGCCCCCGCGAGCTGCCCACCGCCGTCCCGGACGGCGAGCGGATCTTCAACTGGAAGCAGGTCTACAACCTCAAGGAGCTGCCCGAGCACCTGATCGTCGTGGGCTCCGGCGTCACCGGCGCCGAGTTCGCCTCGGCCTACAACCGCCTCGGCGCCAAGGTCACCCTCGTCTCCTCGCGCGACCGCGTGCTCCCCGGGGAGGACGCCGACGCCGCCGAGCTGCTCGAGAAGGTCTTCGAGGACAACGGCCTCAGGGTGATCGCCCGCTCCCGGGCCGAGTCCGTCGAGCGGACCGAGACCGGCGTACGCGTCCATCTCTCCGGCGAGGGAGCCGAGGACACTCCGTGGATCGAGGGCTCCCACGCGCTGGTGGCCGTCGGCGGAGTGCCGAACACGGCGGGCCTCGGTCTCGACGACGTGGGCGTGAAGCTGGCCGACTCCGGCCACGTGCTCGTGGACGGCGTCTCCCGCACGTCCGTGCCGAGCATCTACGCGGCGGGCGACTGCACGGGCAAGCTCGCGCTCGCGTCGGTGGCGGCCATGCAGGGGCGCATCGCCGTCGCCCACCTGCTCGGCGACGCTCTCAAGCCGCTGCGCCCGCACCTGCTGGCCTCGAACATCTTCACCTCGCCGGAGATCGCCACCGTGGGCGTCACGCAGGCGCAGGTGGACTCCGGCCAGTACCAGGCGGACGTGCTGCGACTGGACTTCCACACCAACCCCCGCGCCAAGATGTCCGGCGCGGAGGAGGGGTTCGTGAAGATCTTCGCCCGTCAGGGCTCCGGCACCGTGATCGGCGGCGTGGTGGTCTCGCCGCGCGCCTCCGAGCTGATCTACGCGCTCGCGCTCGCGGTCACGCACAAGCTGCACGTGGACGACCTCGCGGATACCTTCACCGTGTACCCGTCCATGTCCGGGTCGATCGCGGAGGCGGCGCGCCGCCTGCACGTGCGCATCTGACCCAGAGACGACTTTCGGTCGTGAGATAGGGCCTATCTCACGACCGAAAGCGTCCATTCCCCCGATGTCACGTTCGAAAGTGCGGGCGGGGGCCCCGGGCGGGGAGCCGGCCGGGGTCAGCGTGCGGCGCGGCGCTCCCGGGCCGAGGTGACGGTGTCGAGGTCCGTGTGCCGGGTCTCGGGGGAGAGCGCCAGTGCGATGACGGTGATCGCCGAGGCGGCGGCCAGGTAGTAGCCGACGTAGGCGACATCGAACTTCTGCACCAGCCAGGCTGCGATGAACGGGGTCAGCGCCGCGCCGAGGATCGAGGACACGTTGTAGGCGATGCCGGAGCCGGTGTAGCGCGTGTTCGTGGGGAACAGCTCGGGCAGCACTGCGGACATGGGCCCGAAGGTCAGACCCATGAGCGTCATGCCCGTGGCCAGGAACGTCAGCATCAGCGGCACGTTCAGCTCCGCGCCCACGCCCATGTTCTCCGGCGCGAGCCACAGGCCGAACGAGAGGCCGAACAGCACCATGAGCACCGAGATCACGATCAGGGTGGGGCGGCGGCCGAAGCGGTCCGCCAGCAGGCCGGAGACCGGCACGAACGCCGCGAAGAACAGGATGCCGACCAGCTGCAGCACGAGGAACTCGGCGTAGGGGACACCCAGGAAGCCGTTGGCCGGCTTGCCGATCGCGTAGGAGAGGATCCACGTGGTCATCAGGTAGAAGAGCACGTAGGTGGCGTACATGACGAAGGTGCCCAGGATCAGCTCCCACCAGTTGCGGCGGAACACCTCGCCCAGCGGCGCCTTCACGCGCTGGTCGCGGTCGAGGGCGCGCTGGAAGACCGGGGTCTCCTCGAGCTTGACGCGGACGTAGAGGCCCACGGCCACCATCACGATCGAGAGCAGGAACGGCACGCGCCACACCCACGTGAGGAACGGGCCGTCGAGCACCGGGCTCGTCGAGTCGTGGCTGAAGCCGAGCACGAGTGCGAGGAACAGGCCGTTGGCCAGCAGGAAGCCGATCGGCGCGCCGAGCTGCGGCCACATGGCTGCCTGCGCGCGCTTGCCGTCCTTGGCGTACTCGGTGGCCAGCAGAGCGGCGCCGGACCACTCGCCGCCGAGCCCCAGACCCTGGAAGAAGCGCAGCAGCGTCAGCATGGCCGGCGCCCACAGGCCGATCTGGAAGTACGTGGGCAGCAGGCCGATGAGGAACGTCGCGATGCCCATGGTGAGCAGCGAGCCGATGAGCGTGGTCTTGCGGCCCACGCGATCGCCCAGGTGGCCGAAGACGACGGCGCCCAGCGGCCGGGCGACGAACGCCGCGCCGAAGGTGGCCATGGAGGCCAGCAGGGCCGTGTTGTCGTCGCCGCCCGCGAAGAAGATCAGCGGGAAGACCGAGACGGCGGCCGTGGCGTAGATGTAGAAGTCGTAGAACTCGATCGAGGTGCCGACGAGCGAGGCGATGATGACCCGCGAGCGGGGCACCTCCTCCGCGGTGGCGACCGCGTCCGACGTGACATCGGTGGTGGCGGTGGGGGCGCCCGGGTTCGCGGGCGGGGTGGAGTGGGACATGGTGTCTCCCTGGTATGACGGGCACAGGGGGTCGCGAACGACCACGATGTGAGACGAAGATGCGTGTCAGGTTAAGCCTCGTCGCGCCGATCTGCGAGAGTCATGTCCCCGTCGTCCACCATGTGGAACCAGCCCACGACGCCGGCGCTCCCCGCCGTCGTCGCCGGCGGCTCACTCCGCGTCGGCGATGGTGGCGATCACCGTGCCGGCCGTGACCGTCTGGCCCGGCTCGACCTCGAGCCCGCTGACGACGCCCGCGCGGTGGGCCGCGAGCGGCTGCTCCATCTTCATGGCCTCCACGACCACGATCAGGTCGCCCTCGGCCACGGTCTGGCCGTTCTCGGCGGCGACCTTCACCACGGTGCCCTGCATCGGGGCGGTCAGCGCGTCCGTGCTGACGGCCGCGGCCACCGGTGCACCGCGCTTGCCGCGGGGTCGGCGTCGTCCCGCACCGGCCCGCTGGGCGGCGCCGGAGATCGTGTGCAGGGCCTCGCCCCACGTGGGCAGGGTGACGTCCACGCGCTTGCCGTTGACCTCTACGGTCACGGTGTGGCGCGCCTCGCGGGGGGCCGGCTCGGCCGGGGTGAGGGCGCTCGGCTCGATGCGGTTCGCGAACTCCGTCTCGATCCACCGGGTGTGCACCGAGAACGGCTCCTCCGAGCCGGCGATCTCGGGGGCGAAGGCGGGGTCGCGCACCACGGCGCGGTGGAAGGGCAGTACCGAGGGCATGCCGACGATCTCGGCCTCGCGCAGGGCGCGAGCGGCACGCTGCAGGGCCTGGCGGCGGTCCGCGCCGGTGACGATCAGCTTGGCGACCATGGAGTCGAAGGCCCCGGAGACGGTCTCGCCCTCCACCACGCCGGCGTCCACGCGGACGCCGGGGCCGCTGGGCATGCGGAACGTGGTGAGCCGGCCGGGGGCGGGCAGGAAGTTGCGGCCCGGGTCCTCGCCGTTGAGGCGGAACTCGATCGAGTGGCCGCGGGGCTGCGGGTCCGTGTAGCCGAGGGCCTCGCCGCGGGCCAGGCGGAACTGCTCGCGCACGAGGTCGATGCCGGTGATCTCCTCGGAGACCGGGTGCTCCACCTGCAGGCGAGTGTTCACCTCGAGGAAGGAGATGGTGCCGTCCTGGCCCACGAGGAACTCGCACGTGCCCGCGCCGACGTAGCCGGCCTCCTGCAGGATCGCCTTGGAGGACTCCACGAGGCGGGCGTTCTGCTCGTCCGTGAGGAACGGCGCCGGGGCCTCCTCCACGAGCTTCTGGTTGCGGCGCTGCAGCGAGCAGTCGCGGGTGGAGATCACGACGACGTCGCCGTGCACGTCCGCCAGGCACTGCGTCTCCACGTGGCGCGGCTTGTCCAGGAACCGCTCCACGAAGCACTCGCCCCGGCCGAACGCGGCCACGGCCTCACGGACCGCGGACTCGTAGAACTCGGGGATCTCCTCGCGCGTGCGG
Source organism: Micrococcus luteus (assembly GCF_022664405.1). Classification (NCBI taxonomy): domain Bacteria; kingdom Bacillati; phylum Actinomycetota; class Actinomycetes; order Micrococcales; family Micrococcaceae; genus Micrococcus; species Micrococcus luteus. The sequence continues at coordinate 110,493 of NZ_JAKRLB010000004.1, forward strand.
GCCACCTTGATGCCGCGGCCACCGCCGCCGTAGGCCGCCTTGATGGCCACCGGCAGGCCGAACTCGTCCGCGAACGCGACGACCTCCTCCGTGCCGGTCACGGGGGAGGTGGTGCCCGGCGCCAGCGGGGCGCCGACCTTGGTGGCCAGCTGGCGGGCCGAGACCTTGTCGCCCAGCCGGTCGATCGCCTCGGCGGGCGGGCCGATCCACACGAGGCCGGCGTCGGCCACGGCGCGCGCGAAATCCGCGTTCTCGGAGAGGAAGCCGTAGCCGGGGTGCACGGCGTCCGCGCCCGCGCGCTCGGCGGCGTCGAGGATCTTGCCGATCACCAGATAGGAGTCGGCGGCGGTCTCCCCGCCGAGGGCCACGGCCTCGTCCGCGAGCGTCACGTGCAGGGCGTCCCGGTCCGGCTCGGCGTAGACGGCCACGGAGGTCAGCCCCTCGTCCTGGCAGGCCCGGATGATGCGCACGGCGATCTCGCCGCGGTTGGCGATCAGCACCCGGGAGAACCGGCGCTCCGCCGCGGGGTCGACGGGCGGGACGACCGAGGCCTGCGGTGCGTCGGCGATGCTCATGGGCGATGGACTCCTCGGACGATCACGACTGGGGGTGCGGGCGCCACGTCCGGGGTCGTGCCCCTCACCCGCTGGGGCGAAGGGCGCGGGACGGCGCCGACTCTGACCAGCACCCTACTCGTTGTGGCGGAACCCTCCGAGGCGCGGGGCCCGGACGCGCCGGATCAGCGCTGCGCGTTGGAGGGTTCCCACAACCGGGTGAAGTCCTGGCCCAGGGCCGCCGCGGCCCGCCGCAGCCACGCCACGGACAGCCCGATCACCGCGTTGGGGTCCCCGTCCACGCCGTCCACGAGGGCCGCGCCCGCGCCGTCCACCGTGAACGCGCCCGCGCAGTGCAGCGGCTCGCCCGTGGCCACGTAGGCCTGGATCTCGGCCTCGGTGACGGCGCCGAAGCGCACGACGGCGGACACCACGCCCGCCTCCGCGGCTATCCCGGACCCGACCCCGGGCTCCGGCAGCACCAGGCCCAGCCAGTGGCCCGAATGCAGCACGCCCTCCCGGCCGGCCTGGGCGCGCCAGCGCTCGACGGCGACCTCGGGGTCGTAGGGCTTGCCGTGGGCGCGGCCGTCGAACTCGAACACGGAGTCGCAGCCGAGCACGAGCGTGGGGGCCTCGACGCCGGAGGCCGCCACCCGGGCGGCCACGTCGCGGCCCTTGGCCTCCGCCAGCAGGCCCGCCAGCTCCGCTGGCGACGGGTCGCCCGCCGCCGCGCCCACGGCCGCCTCGTCCACCCCCGAGACGACGACGCGGAACGGCACCCGCGCCCGGGTCAGGACCTCCGCTCGGCCGGGGGAGGCCGAGCCGAGCACCAGTCGCAGGCCCGTGCCGGGGTCGGCCGCGCCGTCGTCGTGCGGGATCACGCGAGCGCCTCCCGCAGGGTGTCCAGGCCCATGCCGCCCAGGCGCAGGGCCCGGGTGTGGAAGGCCTTGAGGTCGAAGTCGGCGCCCTCGGCCTGCTCGTGCTCGGCGCGGATCTGCTCCCAGATGCGCTGGCCCACCTTGTACGCCGGCGCCTGCCCCGGCCAGCCGAGGTAGCGCGTGAACTCGAAGCGGCGCTGGCCCTCGGAGATCCTCAGGTGCTTGGTCAGGAACGCGTAGCCCTTCTCCGGGGTCCACGCGCCGCCGCCCTCGGACTCGGGGGCGTCGAAGCCGCAGTGGTAGCCGATGTCGAACACCACGCGGGCCGCGCGCATGCGCTGCATGTCCAGCATGCCGAGGTGGTCGCCCGGGTCGTCGAGGAAGCCGAGCTCCTCCATGAGCTTCTCCGCGTACAGCGCCCAGCCCTCGCCGTGGCCGGACGTCCAGCAGAAGCTGCGGCGCCACAGGTTGAGGTTCTCCCGGTTCATCATGGCGGTGGCGATCTGCAGGTGATGGCCCGGCACGCCCTCGTGGTAGACCGTGGTGGTCTCCGCCCACGTGGTGAACTCGTCCTCGCCCGGGGGCACGGACCACCACATGCGGCCGGGCCGGGAGAAGTCGTCCGAGGGGCCGGTGTAGTAGATGCCGCCCTCCTGGGTGGGGGCGATCATGCACTCGAGCCGGTCCATCGGGGCCGGGATCTCGAAGTGCTCCTTCATGGCCTCGACCGCGTCGTCGGAGAGCCGCTGCATCCATGTGCGCAGGGCCTCGGTGCCCTTCAGGGTGCGCTCCGGGTCCGCGTCCAGGATCGCGCGCGCCTCCTCGATCGTGGCGCCCGGCCGGATGCGCTCGGCGTCCGCCTGCTGCGCGGCGATGATGCGGGCCAGCTCCTCCTGGCCCCAGCGGTAGGTCTCCTCGAGGTCGATCTCGGCGCCGAGGAAGACGCGGGAGGCCAGCCGGTAGTACTCGATCCCGACGCCGTCCGCCTCCGGGGCGTGCGGGCGCAGCTCGGCCTCGAGCGTGTCCGCGAAGTCGCGGTAGGCCTGCGCGGCGGCGTCCGCGCCGGAGCGGATGCGGGCGGCCAGGGCGTCGTCCACGACGTCGGCTGCCTCGGCCCGCTCGACCAGGCCCGGGAAGAACCCGCCCGCGGCGCCGTGGGCGCGGGCCTGCTCCACCACAATGTCCACCTGGCGCACCGCAGCCACGTGGCCGGCGTCGCGGGAGGCGAGCAGGGACTCCGTGTAGCCGCGCAGGGCGGCCGGCAGGTTCTCGAGGCGGCCGGCGATGTGGCCCCACTGCTCCGCGGTGTCCGTGGGCATGAGATCGAAGACCGCGCGGATGCCCTGGGCGGGGGAGGCGATGTTGTTCAGCTCGGTGCGGCCGGTCGCGTGGATCTCCCGCTCGAGGCCGATGCGCTCCTGCATGGCCGCCTTCGTGACGCGGTCCGTCTCGTCCTGCGGCTCGAGCGCGGCCAAGTCCTCGAGCAGGCGGGCGTTGAGCTCGTCGTCGGCGCGGGCGCCGGCGGGGGAGAAGTCCGTGTACTCGGTCTCCCGGCCGGGGAAGCCGAGCTCGGTGGCGGTGTCCGGATGCAGGGCGAGGAGGTCGGTCACGTAGCGCTCGGCGAGCGCGTCGATGGCGGACGGGGTGCGGGCGCCGTCGGCGGCGGCCTCGGAGGTGTGCTGGGTCATACCGGCACTCTAGGCGCTGGCGCCCGCCTCCCGGCTCACTGCGGGCCCGCGCCCTGACGCCACTGGCCGCGGCCGGGCCGTGCCCACAGGCCCAGGTCGCCGCGACGGCGGAGCGTGCGGTCCAGGGGACGGGGGTCGGCGGCCGCGGCGGCGAGCCGGGCGGCTTCGGCCCGGGCCGCGGCGGCCGCCTCGAGGACGGCGGCCAGCGCCGCCATCTCCTCCGGCTCCAACTCCGGGCCGCTGAGCTGCAGCGGGTCGGCCGACGCCGGCGTGGCCTGCGTGGACGCGTCGTTCTCGTCCGGGGCGCCCGGACCCAGCGGGGCGCTCACAGCGGCATGTTCCCGTGCTTCTTGGCGGGGCGGGCCTCGCGCTTGTGCAGGGTGGCGCGCAGGGCGCGGATGAGCTGGCCGCGGGTGGCGTGCGGGGGCACCACGGCGTCCACGTAGCCCAGCTCGGCGGCCTGGTACGGGTTGAGCAGCTCGGCCTCGTAGTCGGCCACGATCTCGGCCCGGCGCGCGTCGACGTCGCCGCCCGCCTCCGCCGTCGCCTTCAGGTCGCGCCGGTACAGGATGTTCACGGCGCCCTGGGCGCCCATCACGCCGATCTGCGCGCTCGGCCAGGCCAGGTTCAGGTCCGCGCCGAGCTTCTTGGAGCCCATCACGATGTACGCGCCGCCGAAGGCCTTGCGCGTGATCACGGTCAGCTTCGGCACGGTGGCCTCGGCGTAGGCGTAGATCAGCTTGGCGCCGCGGCGGATGATGCCGTTGAACTCCTGGTCCGTGCCGGGCAGGAACCCGGGCACGTCCACGAGGGTGATGATCGGGATGTTGAACGCGTCGCAGAAGCGCACGAACCGCGCGGCCTTCTCCGAGGCGGCGATGTCCAGGGTGCCGGCGAACTGCATCGGCTGGTTCGCGACGACGCCCACGCTCATGCCGTCCAGGCGGGCCAGGCCGGTGATCACGTTGGGCGCGTACAGCTCCTGCAGCTGCAGCAGGTGGCCCTCGTCCACGATCGAGGCGATGACCTCGAGCATGTCGTAGGGCTGGTTGGCGGAGTCCGGGACGATCTCGTCCAGGGCGAGGTCCTCGTCCGTGGGCTCCGGGTCCGCGGCCTCGAAGGTCGGGGCCTCCGCGAGGTTGTTGGAGGGCAGCAGCTCGAGCAGCTCCTGCACGTAGGCGATCGCGTCCTCCTCCGAGGAGGCCATGTAGTGGGCGGTGCCGGAGGTGGCGTTGTGCGAGCGGGCGCCGCCGAGGGTCTCCATGTCCACGTCCTCGCCCGTGACGGTCTTGATCACGTCCGGGCCGGTGATGAACATGTGCGAGGTCTGGTCCACCATCACCACGACGTCCGTCAGCGCCGGCGAATAGGCCGCGCCGCCGGCGGAGGGGCCCATGATCAGCGAGATCTGCGGGATCATGCCCGAGGCCAGGACGTTGTTCCGGAAGATGTCCGCGAACTGGGCGAGGGAGGCCACGCCCTCCTGGATGCGCGCGCCGCCGCCGTCGAGGATGCCGATCACGGGGCAGCCGTTGCGCGCGGCGAACTCCTGGACCTTCACGATCTTCTGTCCGTTGCGCTCGGACAGCGAGCCGCCGAACACGGTGAAGTCCTGGGAGTAGACGGCCACCTGGCGCCCGTCCACGGTGCCGAAGCCGGACACCAGGCCATCGCCGGCCGGGTGCTTGGCGTCCATGCCGAACGCGGTGGTGCGGTGCACGGCCAGCGCGTCCAGCTCCACGAAGGAGCCCTCGTCCAGGAGGAGGTCGATCCGCTCGCGCGCGGTGTGCTTGCCGCGAGCGTGCTGGCGCTCGACGGCGTCCGGGCCGCCGGGCGCGGCCGTCGCCTCGAGCCGCCGATGCAGGTCGGCCAGCCGGCCGGCCGTGGTGGTCAGATCGGGATCGGTCACACGTCCTCCTTGTGGTGGTCCGCCAGATGCGGAGGCTCAGTCGGCCAGTCTACGGGCCGCCGCGGACGCCCTCGGTTGGAGGAAGCCCACAAACGACGAGGACGTCGGCCCGGGCCGCCCCTCCGCGCGCCCCGGGAGCGGATCGGCCCGCCCGGCCCGCCCCCGGGAACGCCGTGTATATCTAGGGGCATGCACCCCGACGACGCCCCCACACCGGATCTGACCTGGCTGGACTCCGCCGGCTCCACGCAGGATGAGCTCCTCGCACGGCTGGACCGCGAGGGACACCGGCACGGTGCGGCCGTGGCCACCGCAGACCAGCGGGCCGGCCGGGGACGGCACTCCCGGGTGTGGAGCGCCGCGCCGGGTGCGGCGCTCGCCCTGTCCGTGTACCTGCGTCCCGAGTCCGGCGGGGTGCCGGTCTCCCCGGCCCACCTGAGCTGGCTCTCGCTCGTCGCCTCCGCCACGGTCGCCGAGCGCCTCGCGGCCCGGGGCGTCCCGACGCACGTGAAGTGGCCGAACGACGTGCTCGCCACCGACGGGCGCAAGCTGTGCGGCGTGCTGGCCACGGTGGCGCTGTCCTCGGACGGCAAGGGGCCCGGCGTCGTCGTCGGGATGGGCGTGAACCTGGACCACCGCGGGGCCGCCCCGGTGGACACCGCCACGGACCTGGCGGAGTGGATCGGCGCGGACGCCGTGCCCGCCCCCCGGGACCTCGCGGTCGAGCTGCGCGACGCCGTCGTGGCGGCCGTGGACCGCTTCGCGGCGGGCGTGGCGGGGCAGACGACGGCCGTCGACGGGCGTCACCCGGCCGTGGCGGCCGTGGCGGACCGGCTCTCCACGCTGGGCCGCGCGGTGCGCGCCGAGCTGCCCGGCGGCGGCGTGCTGGAGGGCACGGCCGTGGGCCTCGGCCCCGGTGGCACCCTGCGCGTGAAGCGCGTCACACCGGACCGTGGCACAATCGAGACCGAGGTCAGTGCGGGGGACGTGGCCCACCTGCGCGGAGACGTCCATCGCGGCGCATGACACACCCGTCCCGGTCAGGAGGTGACCGCCGTGCGACTCGAGCCCGGTGAGCAGGTGATGGTCCGCACCCGCACCCACCCGCGCGCGCTGCTGCGCCCGGCCGCGGTCCTCGTGGCCGTCGCGTTCCTGCTCGGCCTGGCCGTCGGCGTGCTCGCACGCCCCGACCTGCCCGGGATCGTCGCCGCGAACCGCGCCGTGCTCGAGGCGGCCGCGTGGGTGGTCGCGGCGCTCGTCCTGCTCCCCGGCACCGTCCGCCCGCTGTGGCGCTGGGTCTTCCGGCGCACCGTGCTCACCGACCGCCGCATCCTCCAGGGCGCCGGCGTCGGCGGCTCCGGTGCCGCCATGCCGCTCGTGTCCATCGCCGACGTGCAGCGGCGCCGCCGCGGCTCGGGTGCCGGAGACCTGCACATCCTCTTCCAGGAGCCCGCCCGCCAGGTCCACTGGCGGCTGCGCGACGTCCCCGAGGCCGCGCGCTTCGAGGAGGCCCTGGCCCACCTCACCCGCCAGGCCCGCACCGCAACCTGGCCCGCCCCCGTCCCGACAGGAGGCCTCCGATGAGCCGTCCGGAGACACCGGACACCGCACCGCTGCCGATCGTCCCGCCGGCCGAGGACACGACCGCCCGCGACGCCGAGGCACGGCCCGCCGGCTGGACGAGCGCGATGCGCACGCTCGACGCCGGCTTGGTGGTGGGCCCGCGCGCCTACACCTCACGGGAGGTGGCGCAGCGCCTCGGCGTCTCGATGGCCTCCGCCCGGAAGATCTGGCGTGCGCTGGGCTATCCGACGTCGCCGGAGGGGCACAAGGCCTTCACCGAGGCGGACATCGAGGCGTTCGAGTCCGTGCTCACGCTCGTGCGCTCGGGGACGCTGAACGAGGACACGGCCATCTCGCTGGCGCGCTCGATCGGGCAGATGACGGACCGCATGGTGGTGTGGCAGATCGAGGCGCTCGTGGAGGACAAGATCGCCTCCGAGGACCTGACGGACCCGGAGGCGCGGCGGGCCGTCGTCGACATGCTCCCGGACATGGTCGGACCGCTCGAGAAGGCCATGCGGATCGTCTACCGGCGCCAGCTCAACCGCGCCGTGCAGCGCCTGACCGTGCGCGTGGAGGCCGGGCTGGCGGCCAGCGCCCGGGGCCGCGACGGCTCCGAGTCGGATGCGCCGCTGCCGCTGGCCCGCGCCGTCGGCTTCGCGGACATGGTCTCCTACACGACGCTCTCCCGGACCATGGACGACCGGACGCTGGCCCGCATGGTGCTGCGCTTCGAGTCCCTCGCCGCGGAGACCATCTCGGCCGGCGGCGGCTGGCTCGTGAAGACCATCGGCGACGAGGTCATGTTCAACGCCGAGACCCCCGAGGCCGGCGCCGCGATCGCGCTCTCCCTGGCCGAGACCATCGCCGCGGACGAGGAGCTGCCCTCGGCGCGCGTCGCCCTGACATGGGGACGGGTGCTCTCCCGCATGGGGGACATCTACGGGCCCACCGTGAACCTCGCCGCGCGGCTGACGTCCCTGGCCGATCCGGGTACCGTGCTCGTGGACGCCATGACCGCTGCGGCCCTGTCCCGGGACGAGCGCTTCGTGCTCGTCCCGCAGCCGCCCAGGATCGTCCGCGGGTTCGGAGAGGTCCGCCCCTCCCTGCTCTTGGACGGGTCGGCCCAGACCCTGCTCGCCGACTGATCGAGGACCCCGTGGACCCCCGCCCCGAGACCCCGTCCGCGCCGCGGCCCCAGGCCGCGGGCGCCACCCACGTGGGCGCCGTCCGCGACCTGAACGAGGACGCGTGGACCCTCGTCGGGGAGCCGCTGGTGCTCGCCGCCGTGGCCGACGGCATGGGCGGGCACGAGGCCGGCGAGGTGGCCTCGGCCGCCGCGATCGAGACCCTGCGCCGCCGCGCCCCCGAGGTGCTCGCCCCGGGCACGGCCCACACGCCCCAGGAGCTCGGCCACCTGATCCACGAGGCGGACGCCGCCGTCGTCGAGGCCGGGCTGGGGCGCTCCGGCACCACCCTGACCGTCCTGGCCTGCCTGGACACGGAGCGCGGCCGCTGGGCCGTGGCGAACGTCGGCGACTCCCGGGTGTACCTGCGGCCCGTCGGCTCGCCGGTGCTCCAGCAGCTCACGGTGGACCACTCGGCGGTGCAGATGCTCGTCGACGCGGGGGAGCTCACCCCCGCCGAAGCCCGCGTCCACCCGCGCCGCAACGTCATCACCCGCGCGCTCGGCTCGCGCGAGGCGCTCACGGTGGACGTGGCCGAGGTCCCCCTCGCCTCCGGGGACCTCGTCCTGCTGTGCAGCGACGGCCTGACCGGCGAGCTGCTGGACGAGGAGATCCGCGCGCTGATCGACGACGCCGACACCCTCGAGGACGCCCTCGAGAAGCTCATCGGCGCCGCCCTGTGGCGCGGCGGCCGGGACAACATCACGGCGGTGCTCGTGCGCATCCCCTGACCCGGGTGCGCCGTCCGGGACGCCGACTACGCTGGGCCGGGTGAGCACCCCCAAGGAATCCGCCGCCCAGCCCGAGCCGCAGGACATCCCCGCCGCGGACCTGCGGGAGGAGTACGAGGACCTCGTGGAGCGGGTCCGCGCCGCCCGGACCGCCTACTACCAGCGGGACGCCCCGGAGATCTCGGACGCCGAGTACGACGCGCTGTACCGCCGCCTCGAGGACCTCGAGGCCCTGCACCCCGAGCTCGTGGCCAACGACTCGCCCACCCAGGAGGTCGGCGGCGAGGTCTCGGAGGCGTTCGCCCCCGTCCGGCACGGGGCCCGCATGTACTCGCTCGAGGACCTGTTCTCCATCGAGGAGCTCGAGGTCTGGTTCCGCCGCGCGGCGCAGGCCCTGACGCAGGTGCGACCGGGCGTGGCGCCCCGCTGGCTCGTGGAGGTGAAGATCGACGGGCTCGCCGTCGCCCTGCGCTACCGGGACGGGCGGCTCGTGCAGGCCGCCACCCGCGGCGACGGCGTCACGGGCGAGGACGTCACCGCCAACGTGCGCACCATCGGGGACATCCCGCACGAGCTCTCCGGCGAGGGCTGGCCCGCCGAGTTCGAGGTGCGCGGCGAGGTGTTCATGTCCTCCGCCGCCTTCGCCGAGCTCAACGCGCGCCGTGCCGAGGAGGGTCAGACGCCGTTCGCGAACCCGCGCAACGCCGCCGCCGGCGCCCTGCGTCAGAAGGACCCGGCCGTCACCGCGCAGCGCCCGCTGGCCATGTTCGTGCACGGCATCGGCTCGGTCGAGGCGTTCGGACTGGAGTCCCAGCACGAGGTGTACGACGCGCTCGCGGGCTGGGGCCTGCCCGTGAGCCCCTACACCCGCGTGGTGGAGGGTGCGGACGAGGAGGCGTTGGCCGCCGTCGTCGCGGTGATCGAGGAGTACGGCCGGCGCCGGCACGAGCTGATCCACGAGATCGACGGCATCGTGCTGAAGGCGGACGCGTTCGCGGACCAGCGCTACCTCGGCCACACCTCCCGCGTGCCCCGCTGGGCCGCGGCGTACAAGTACCCGCCGGAGGAGGTGCACACGCTGCTGCGGGACATCGCGGTCTCGGTGGGCCGCACCGGACGGGTGACCCCGTTCGCGGTGATGGAGCCGGTCACCGTGGCCGGGTCCACCGTCTCCCTGGCCACCCTGCACAACCAGGACGTGGTCAAGGCCAAGGGCGTGCTGATCGGGGACACCGTGGTGGTGCGCAAGGCCGGGGACGTGATCCCCGAGGTCGTGGGCCCCGTGCTGCCGCTGCGCGAGAAGGCGATCGAGGCGGGCCGGGAGCTGCGCGAGTTCGTCATGCCCACGCACTGCCCCTCGTGCGGCACGCCGCTGGCCCCGGCCAAGGAGGGGGACGTGGACCTGCGCTGCCCCAACGCCCGCTCCTGCCCGGCCCAGCTGGCCGGTCGCGTCGAGCACCTGGCCAGCCGCGGCGCGTTCGACGTGGAGGCGCTCGGCGAGGAGGCAGCCCGCTGGCTCGTCCAGGGCCCCGGCGAGGACCCGGCCGAGCACGACGGACACGTGCGGCCCGAGGGCCCGGGCCCCATCACGGCGGAGGCGCAGATCTTCGACCTCGCCTCCGGCACGCCGGAGGAGATCACGGGCCCCCGCGGCGAGGACGGGCTGACGGACCTGCAGCGCTCCCTCGGCGAGGTCCGCGTGTGGCGCGAGGGCCGTACGAAGGTGGACGGCCGCATGGTGCCCTCGGGCGTGTTCACGCTCAAGCCGTACTTCTTCACCGCCGGCACCGCGAAGAAGCCGTCCGCGCCCACGGCCAACACGCTCCGCCTGTTCGACGAGCTCGAGAAGGCCAAGTCCCAGCCGCTGTGGCGCACCCTCGTGGCGCTGTCCATCCGGCACGTGGGCCCGACGGCGGCCCGCTCGCTGGCCACGGCGTTCGGTTCGATGGCGGCGCTGCGCGCGGCGGCCGAGGCCGGCGACCGGGACCGGCTGGCCGAGATCGACGGCGTCGGTCCGATCATCGCGGACGCGCTCATCGAGTGGTTCGCCGAGGACTGGCACCGGGAGATCGTGGACCGCTGGGCCGCGGCGGGTGTGGCCATGGAGGACGAGCAGGACGAGTCCACCCCGCGCACGCTCGAGGGCCTGACCGTGGTGGTCACCGGCTCGCTCGAGGGCTTCTCCCGCGACTCCGCGAAGGAGGCGATCCTCGTGCGCGGCGGCAAGGCCTCCGGGTCCGTGTCCAAGAAGACCGACTTCCTGGTGGCCGGCGAGGCCGCCGGCTCCAAGCTGGACAAGGCGCAGTCCCTCGGCGTGCCCGTGCTGGACGAGGCCGGGTTCACGGCGCTGCTGGCCGGTGGCCCGGACGCCGTGCGCCCGGCGGACACGGACGACGCCCCCGACGGCGCCGCAGAGGGGGAGGCCTCGGCATGAGCGCGCGCACCACGGTCCCGGGCCTGCTCGTGGTCGCCAAGGCCGCCGCGCGCGCCGGCGCGGACGTCCTGGCCCGGCGCTGGACCGGTCACCACCCGGCCGTCCCGCTGGGCATCGAGGAGATCGGCGCGCAGACGAAGTCCTCCGGCTCCGACTGGGTCACCGACTACGACCGCCGCGCCGAGCAGGCCGTCCGGGAGGTCGTCGCCGGCTACCGCCCCTCGGACGAGATCACCGGCGAGGAGTACGGCGCCACCCGTCCGGCCGAGCCGTCCGGGTACCGCTGGTCCATCGACCCGCTGGATGGCACCACGAACTTCGTGCGCGGGCTTCCGCAGTTCTGCACCTCGGTGGCCGTCACCGGCCCGGTGGACGCCGAGACCGCCGACCTGCTGGGGGTGGCCGAGGGCACCGAACGCTGGCTGGCCGGCGTCGTGGCGGCGCCCGCGCTGGGGCGCACCTGGTACGCGAGCGCGGGCCGGGGCGCCTTCAGCACCGCGGACGCGACGACGGCGGGCGTGGACCTGCCCGACCGCGATGCCGCCCCCGTGCGGCTCACCGGTCCCCTGCCCGGACGCTCGGGGCGACTGCTCGCCACCGGCTTCGGCTACGACCCCGCCCGCCGGGCCCTGCAGGTGCGGGCGCTCGCGGCCCTGCTGCCCGCGTTCGGGGACGTGCGACGGATCGGCTCGGCGGCGCTGGACCTGTGCATGGTCGCCGACGGCACCCTGGACGCGTACGCCGAGTTCGGCACGCAGGAGTACGACTGGGCCGCCGGCGCGTTGGTGGCCGAGGAGGCCGGCGTCGCGGTGACGCGGCCCGCCTCGGCGGACGGCACGGCACATCCTGACTGGATGGTGGCCGGCGACGTGGACGGGTCCGCCCTGGCCGCCGTGACGGGGGAGAGGGCATGAGACGGATCGTCGGAGACCCGTGGTTCTACCCGGTCCTGTTCGTGGCCGGCGGACTGACGTTCATGATCGCGGGGACGCGCCTGCAGCAGGTCGGGATGATCGTGGCCGGGCTCGTCCTGGCCGGCTACGCGGTCACGTACCGGTGGGCGGTCCGGGTCCGCTCGCGGCCGTTCGCCGGCGCGCAGGCGCACGTCGAGCGCGGCGGCGTCGTCGTGTTCTGGCGGCCGGGCTGTTCGTTCACGAGGCGGCTGGTCAAGGAACTGACGGCGCAGGAGCGGGGCCGCGCCTACTGGGTGAACATCTGGCAGGAGCCGGCGGCCGCGACGTTCCTCGCGGGGCTGCACGAGGCGCGCGACGGCCACCCCCACCAGGCCGTGCCCACCGCCTGGCTGCGTCGGCGCGACTACGTCGTGGCCACGGACGCGACCCGCGCCCGCCTGAAGGACACGCTGCGCCAGCGCGCCGGAGGTGACGCATGAGCGCCCTCGTCCGCCCGCTGCGCCCCGAGGACCACGAGGCGGTCGCCGAGCTCACCCTGGCGTCCTATGTCGACGGCGGCCACATCGCCCCCGACGACGCCTACGTGAAGACCCTCATGGACGTGGCCGACCGGGCCGGCCGCGCGGAGGTGCTCGTGGCCGAGGTCGACGGCGAGGTGGCCGGGTCAGTGGTGCTCACCCCGCCCGGCTCGCCCCTGGCCGAGACCTCCGGCGACGGGGAGTACGAGTTCCGCATGCTCGCTGTGCACCCGCGGTTCCACCGCCGCGGGGTGGGCGGCGCCCTGCTGGCCGAGATCGTGGCGCGGGCCCGCGCCGAGAAGGGCGTGGACGCCGTCGTGCTGACCACCATGCCCTCCATGACCGGCGCCCACCGGATGTACGAGCGCGCCGGCTTCGTGCGCGTCCCGGAGCGGGACTGGTTCCTCGCGGACGTGGTGCCGGACCTCGACCCGGCCGACGAGACCGGCCCGTTCCTCGTCTACCGGCTCGGGCTGGACTGACCCCGGGCGGGACATCGGCACCGGGACCCCATTCGGGGCGGGAAATCCCTGTCATGCGGGCCCGGAGCGCCGCGGTGGGATGGATCTCCCGCCTCGAAGCGGTGGCGGCGGCCGTCCAGGCCCCGGCACTAGACTCGACCCCGATGTGGCCGCCGCCGCGCCGGCGTCGTCCACCCCGCCCCGACCCGTCACACGAGGAGATCCATGCCTGAGATCACCCGGGATCAGGTGGAGCATCTGGCTCGCCTGGCCCACATCCGGATGACCGACGAGGAGCTGGACACGATGTCCGGCGACCTGGAGAAGATCCTGGAGCACGTCTCCGCGGTCCAGGCCGCCGCGGGCGACGACGTGACGCCGACGTCCCACCCCATCGCGTTGCAGAACGTGTTCCGCGAGGACGTGCCCGCCGGCATGCTCACGCAGGAGGAGGCCCTCGACCAGGCGCCGGACTCCGAGGACGGCCAGTTCAAGGTCCCCGCCATCCTGGACGGAGAGTGAGCACCCCCATGACCGAGACGTTCGACGTGAACGCGACCCTCGGCGCCGACGAGCTCGTCCGGCTCACCGCGCTGCAGATGGCCGAGCGCCTGCGCGCCGGCACCACCACCTCCGTGGAGCTCGTCCAGGCCCACCTGGACCGCATCGCGGCCCACGACGGCGACGTGCGCGCCGACGCCGACGGCGACCGCGGCGTGCGCGCCTACCTCCACGTGAACACGGACGAGGCCCTCGCCGTCGCCGCCGAGGTGGACGCGATCCGCGCCGCCGGCGGCCCCGAGGCCGACGCCCTGCACCCGCTGGCCGGCGTGCCCGTGGCCGTGAAGGACAACATCGTCACGCGAGGCCAGCCGACCACGGCCGCCTCCCGCATGCTCGAGGGCTGGCTCAGCCCGTACGACGCCACGGTGGTGGCCCGCCTCCGCGAGGCCCGCCTGCCGATCCTCGGCAAGACCAACCTCGACGAGTTCGCGATGGGCGGCTCCACCGAGCACTCCGCGTTCGGCATCACCCGCAACCCGTGGGACGGGGACCGCGTGCCCGGCGGCTCGGGCGGCGGGTCGGCGGCCGCCGTCGCCGCCTTCCTGGCCCCCTTCGCCCTCGGCTCGGACACGGGCGGATCCGTCCGTGAGCCCGCCGCGTTCACCGGCACGGTCGGCGTGAAGCCCACCTACGGCGCGGTCTCCCGCTACGGCCTCATCGCCATGGCCTCCTCGCTGGACCAGATCGGCCCCGCCGCCCGCACCGTGGCCGACGCCGCGGCGCTGCAGCAGGTCATCGCCGGCCACGACCCGCAGGACTCCACGTCCCTGGCCGACGAGCCGGCGGACCTGACCGGCGCGGCCCGCGGCCGCGACCTGGCGGGGCTGCGCGTCGGCGTCGTGACGGACCTGCCGGCGGACGCGTTCCACCCGGGCATCCGGGCCGGCTTCGACGAGCACGTCGCGGCCCTGCGTGAGGCCGGCGCGGAGATCGTGGAGGTCTCCTGCCCCAGCTTCGACGCCGCCCTCGGGGCGTACTACCTGATCATGCCCTCGGAGGCCTCCTCCAACCTGGCCCGCTTCGACGGCGTCCGCTACGGCCACCGCGTGGTGCCCGACGGCGGCGGCACGATCGAGCAGGTCATGGGCGCCACCCGCGCCGCCGGGTTCGGCGCCGAGGTCAAGCGGCGCATCATCCTGGGCACCTATGCGCTGTCCGCCGGCTACTACGACGCCTACTACGGCTCCGCGCAGAAGGTCCGCACGCTCGTGCAGGAGGACTTCGCCCGCGCCTTCGAGCAGGTGGACGTCATCCTCACGCCCACCGCGCCGACCCCGGCGTTCGAGCTGGGCGCGAAGACGGACGACCCGATGACCATGTACGTCAACGACCTCGCAACCATCCCGGCCAACCTCGCCGGCATCCCGGGCATGTCCGTGCCGGGTGGCGTCGTCGACGGGCTGCCCTACGGCCTGCAGCTGATGGCACCGGCGCGCGAGGACGCGCGCCTGTACGAGGCCGGCGCCGCGCTCGAACGCCTCGTGGCCCAGCGCCGGGGCGGGCCGGTGTGGGCCGAGGCCCCCGAGCTGGAGAAGGGCGCGCAGCGCGCCACCACCGCGACCACGGCAGGAGGCCGGGCATGAGCCACGCAGAGCAGACCATGGACTTCGCGGAGGCGATGGAGCGCTTCGACCCCGTGCTGGGCTTCGAGGTGCACGTGGAGCTGAACACCGCCACGAAGATCTTCTCCTCGGCGCCCAACGCGTTCGGCGACGAGCCGAACACGAACGTGACCCCGCTCGACCTCGGCCTGCCGGGCACCCTGCCGGTGCTCAACCGCAAGGTCGTGGAGTACGCGATCCGCCTGGGCGTGGCCCTGGACGCGCAGGTCGCCGAGACCTGCCGGTTCGCGCGGAAGAACTACTTCTACCCGGACACGCCGAAGAACTTCCAGACCTCCCAGTACGACGAGCCGATCGTCTTCGACGGCCACCTGGACGTCGAGCTGGAGGACGGCGAGGTCTTCCGCGTGGAGATCGAGCGCGCGCACCTCGAGGACGACGCCGGCAAGCTCACCCACGTGGGCGGCTCCGGACGGATCCAGGGTGCCTCCGCGTCCCTCGTCGACTACAACCGTGCGGGCGTGCCGCTCATCGAGATCGTCACCAAGCCGATCGTCGGCGCCGGCGCGCGGGCCCCCGAGCTGGCCCGCGCCTACGTCACCGCGATCCGGGACATCGTGCAGGCCATCGACATCTCCGACGCGCGGATGGAGCGCGGCAACGTCCGTTGCGACGCGAACGTCTCGCTGATGCCCAAGGGCGCCACCGAGTTCGGCACCCGCACCGAGACGAAGAACGTGAACTCCACGCGCGCCGTGCAGCACGCGGTCACCCACGAGATCCAGCGCCAGGCCGCGGTGCTCGCCGCGGGCGGCACCGTGACGCAGGAGACCCGCCACTGGCACGAGGACACCCGCAGCACCACCTCGGGCCGCCCGAAGTCGGACGCGGACGACTACCGGTACTTCCCCGAGCCGGACCTCGTGCCCGTGCACGTGGACGCCGCGTGGGTCGAGCGCGTGCGCGCGGCCATGCCCGAGCTGCCGGCCGTGCGGAACAAGCGGCTCAAGGCCGAGTGGGGCTTCTCGGACGAGGAGTTCCGCGACGTCGTCAACGCCGGCGTCCTGGACGAGATCGTCGCGACCGTGGAGGCCGGCGCCTCCGCGGCGGCCGCCCGCAAGTGGTGGATGGGCGAGATCGCCCGCCTGGCGAACGTCCGCGAGGTCGCCGTCGCCGAGCTGGGGATCACCCCGGCGCACGTGGTGGAGGTCGAGGAGCTGATCGCCGCGAAGACGATCAACGACAAGATCGCCAAGCAGGTCCTCGGTCTCGTCGCCGAGGGCGAGGGCACGCCGAAGCAGATCGTCGAGGCGAAGGGCCTGGCCGTGGTGTCCGACGACGGCGCGCTCACCGAGGCCGTCGACGCCGCGATCGCCGCCAACCCGGACGTGGCCGAGAAGATCAAGGGCGGCAAGATGGCCGCCGTCGGCGCCCTCATCGGCCCGGTCATGAAGGCCACCCGCGGGCAGGCCGACGCCGGCCGCGTCCGCGAGATCGTCCTGGAGCGCCTGGGCGTGTCCTGACGACCGCGCGGGCCCTCAGCCGTCCAGGGCGGTGAGGGCCCGCGCCACGCGGGGCAGGGTCTTGCGCAGCAGGCGCCGCCAGGACCCTGCGGCCAACCCGCCGACGATCACGTCCCGGGCCGCCGCGTCGTCGAGCGTCTCCAGGGCCATCGCCCCGAGCCACACGCGCGCCCGGCGGGCCTCGGCCGCGTCCCGGGCCAGGTCGGGGACCTTCTCCTCGCCGTGCCACAGCGCGAGGTAGGCGACGTTGACGGCGGGGTCCCACGCGCACGCGAGGTCCCAGTCCAGCACCCCGGCCAGCGCCCAGCGCAGCGGGGCGCGCGGGTCCTCGTCCTCGGGCACGGCGCGCCAGCGCATGTTGTGCCCGGCCAGGTCGCCGTGCACGAGCGACGGCGGCACGGGCGGCGCGGCGGTCCAGGTCGTCACGGCGTCCGCGAGGGCGGCCACCGCGTCCGGCCACGCCTCGGCGCCCAGCCGCGCGTCGACGTCGTGCCCCTTCCACGTGCCCAGGCGCGCGGCGACCGTCCCCGGCAGCGCCGCGACGTGCCGGGCGCGCTCCGGCGTCCACGGCCCGCGGAAGGCGAACGGGCGGCCGAGGTGCGGGGCGATCCGCGGGTCGGTGACGTCCACGGCGGCGAGGTCGTCGAGGACGCCGCGCAGCACGGCCGGATCGCCCTCGTGCGGCGGGTGCGGCCCGCCCGGGAGGAAGCGCTGCAGCACCGCGGCGCCCGGGCCCGCGGGGACGGGGTCCGAGAGGGCGACCGGCACGGTCCACGGCACGTCGCGCTCGGCCAGGGCCGCGGCGAGCCCGTCGAGGAGGGCCAGGCGCCGGGGCAGGTGCGCTGCGGGGTCCCGCTCGGGCGCCCACCGCGCGGCGGGGGCGGCGCCGACCTCGTGGGCCCGCGTCATCCGGAGGACGCCGACGTCCTCGAGCACCAGCACGCGGTGGAACTGCCCGCCCTCCTCCACGGACGCCGCGGCCCAGTCGGCTGTGCGGAGCCGGCGGGCGAGGGCGGGGTCGAGGCCGGGGCGGAGGTGCTGCAGGGCGCGGTGGACCAGCTCGAGCTCGCTGGGGGCAGGCGGGGAGACCACACGACCACGCTAACCCTCCCTCCGCCCTCCCGGACTTTCGAACGTGACATCGGGGGAATGGGGACTTTCGAACGGGAGAAAGGCCCCACCTCACGTTCGAAAGCGCCCGGGGGGAGAGGGGCGGGCCGATACTGGAGGGCATGCCCGCCACCCCGCGCACGTCCCGCACCCCGGCCGTCCGACCCGCCCCCGCGCTGCCCGCCCCCTCGGCGCGCACGGTGCGGTGGGAGATCGCGATCGTCCTCGGCCTCTCCCTGGGGAAGTCGGCGGTCTACGCGATCGTCCAGCTCATCGACAAGGCCACCCAGGCCCCGCTCGGCGAGCAGACCACCGTCCTCAACCCGGCCCTGGCCGACCGCTGGGCCTTCGACCTGACCTATCAGCTGCTCGGCATCGGATTCGCGCTCGTGCCGGTGGCCCTCGTGCTGCACCTGATGCACCTGCGCGGCCGGGACCCGTTCCGGGTGCTCGGCCTCGACCTGCGCCGCCCCGGCCGCGACTTGGCCTGGGGCCTGGGCCTGTTCGCGGCCATCGGGTTGGGCACGCTCGGCGTCTACGCCGCCGGCCGGGCCCTGGGCCTCACGACGGCGATCGTCGGCTCGGCGCTCGGGGAGAGCTGGTACCAGGTGCCGGTCCTGCTGCTCTCCGCGCTGCGGCACGGACTGCTGGAGGAGGTCATCGTGGGCGCCTGGCTCGTCGACCGGCTCGGGTATCTGCAGCGGCTGCGCGCCGCGGGCCTGGCGCACGATCCGGCGCCGGCCGTGCCGTCGTCGTGGGTGAGCGCCGAGGGGCTGTACCTGCCGACCCGCGCGGCCGTCGTGGTGCTCGCCCTCGCGCTGCTGCGCGGGGCGTACCACCTGTACCAGGGGATCGGGCCGGGCGTGGGCAACGCCCTGATGGGCGTGGTGTTCGCGCTCGTGTTCCTGCGGGTGCGCCGGGTGATGCCGCTGGTCATCGCGCACGCGCTGCTGGACGCCGTCGGGTTCGTCGGCTACCCGCTGCTGGCGCGGGCGGGGCTGCTCGGCTGAGCGGCCCCGCCTCCGCGCTCAGAGCGTGACCTCGCCCTTCGGGGTGCGGAAGGTGACCGAGACGATGCCCGGGGTGCCGGAGGGCGCGACGTACTCGATGTTCACGTCCTGGACCTGGCCGTCCTCGTCGTCGCCGAGCCACTCGGCGAGGCGCTCGGGGGAGCCGGCGATGTTCAGGCGCTCGATGGTGGCCTGCGGCTCGGCCGCCTGCGAGGGGTGCATGTCCTCCTGACCGTCGGCCCAGCGCAGGATGAACGGCAGCTGCGGGTCCGCGAGGGTTCCCTTGACGCCGATCTGCCGCCAGGACAGCTCCCGGCCGTCCGGGAAGCGACGGTTGCCGGGGACGGCCTCACGGCCGAGGCGGCGCTCGAACCGGCCGATGTCCGTGGTGGCCACCGCCCAGCTCATCCAGCCGCCGCCCTGCTCGGTGCGGGCGCGCACGAGCTGGCCGAACGGCGCGCTGAGGGAGGCCGGGTGGTCCAGAGCCTCGACGACCTCCAGATACTGCCTGCCCGCCATGGGGAACAGGGCGTTCTGCGTGCCGAAGCGGGGGTGGACACCGCCCTTGATCCGCTCGATGCCCAGCGTCTCGGCGATGCGGGCGACCGTGGCGTCCAGGCCCTCGGGGCCGGCGGCGTAGGACACGTGGTCCATGCGACAGGTGTGCACTGCGCTGTTCCTCTCCGTTCCCGGGCTGCCCCGGGGGTTGACCTGGTGCGAGTCGCGGGGCGTCGAGCCCTTGACGGGTCGGGCGCCCCGTGCGGAGAGCGTATCCGCGGGTGACACGCGTGACGAAATCGTGGCGGGGCGGCGGGCTACACTCGGAGGCACGGTCACGAGAGTCAGCAACAGGCCCCGGCATGCTGACCGGCAACCCTCCTTCCGCGGTGGGGTGCCCCGGGTGACGACCAGGCCGGCCCCACAACGGACGCCGGCAAGCGCGGGCCGATCCCACGGCCCCTCTCGACGGCGCCGGGTCATCTCCGGCACCTCGACGACGCCGGTTCCCGGATCGGCACGTCGGCCGGCGGGCGGGGCGGCCGGGTCCGGCCCCTGAACCCCTCAGGAGGGTCCGCCATGACCGACCAGACCACCCAGACCCCCGACGCCTGGGGCTTCTCCACCGCGCAGGTCCACGCGGGCGTCGCCGTCGGCCAGCACGCCTTCGGTGCGACCGCCCTGCCGATCTTCCAGACCACCTCGTACGACTTCCCGTCCGCCCAGGTGGCCGCGGACCGGTTCGCGCTCAAGGACCTCGACCCGCTCTACACCCGCATCGGCAACCCGACGCAGGGCCCGGTGGAGGAGAAGATCGCCGCGCTCGAGGGCGGTGTGGGCGCGCTGCTGCTGGCCTCCGGCCAGGCGGCGACGACGTTCGCGATCCTCAACCTCGCCGGCGCCGGCGACCACGTGGTCGCCTCGGCCAGCCTCTACGGCGGCACGCAGAACCTGTTCAAGCACACCCTCGCCAAGGTCGGCGTCGAGACGACGTTCGTGACCGACCCGGACGACCTCGAGTCCTGGCGCGCCGCCGTCCGGCCGAACACCACGGCGTTCTTCGGCGAGACCCTCGGCAACCCGCGCGGGGACGTCCTGGACGTGCGCGCCGTCGCCGACGCCGCCCACGAGGCCGGCGTGCCGCTGATCGTGGACAACACGCTGGCCACCCCGTACCTGCTGCGGCCGATCGAGCACGGCGCCGACGTCGTCACCCACTCCGCCACGAAGTACCTCGGCGGGCACGCCGCGGCCATCGCGGGCGTGATCGTCGACGCCGGCACGTTCGACTACGCGCAGCACGCCGAGCGGTACCCCGGCTTCAACGAGCCGGACGAGTCGTACCACGGCCTCGTCTACGCGCGGGACCTCGGGGTGGGCTCGCCGCTCGGCGCCAACCTGGCCTTCATCCTCAAGGCGCGCGTGCAACTGCTGCGCGACTACGGCTCGGCCATCTCCCCGTTCAACGCGTTCCTGGTGAACCTCGGCCTGGAGACCCTGTCCCTGCGCATGGAGCGGCAGGTGGCCAACGCGGCCGCGGTGGCGCGCTGGCTGGAGGGCCGCGACGACGTCGAGCACGTGGTCTACGCCGGCCTGGAGTCCAGCCCGTGGCACGAGCGCGCCCAGCGCTACCTGCCGAAGGGCGCGGGCGCGTTCGTCTCCTTCGAGATCGCGGGCGGCCGCGAGGCCGGGGCCGCGTTCGTGGACGGGCTCACCCTGCACCACCACGTGGCCAACATCGGCGACGTCCGCTCGCTCGTGGTGCACCCGGCCTCCACCACCCACTCCCAGCTCACCGACGACGAGCAGCGCGCCGCCGGCGTCACCCCCGGCCTGGTGCGGCTCTCGCTCGGCGTGGAGGACATCGAGGACATCCTCGCCGACCTCGAGCGCGGCTTCGCGGCCGCCGCCCGCCGCGGCGACGACGACGCGGGGGAGCGGGCATGACCGCCGTCGCCACGCGTCCGTCGCGCACCGCGCTGCCCCGCGGCGGCCGCCACCGTCTGCGGGTCGGCGAGCTGCGCACCGAGACCGGCGGGCTGCTGCCCGACGTCGAGCTGGCCTACGAGACCTGGGGCACCCTCGCCGCCGACGGCGCCAACGCCGTGCTCGTGCTGCACGCCCTCACCGGCGACGCGCACGTGGCCGCGCACGAGGAGGACCCGACGCCGGGCTGGTGGGACGCCCTCGTCGGCCCGGGCCGCGCCGTGGACACGGACCGGTGGTTCGTGGTCGCCCCCGCCATGATCGGCGGCTGCCACGGCTCCACCGGGCCCTCGACGCCCGCGCCCGACGGGCGGCCCTGGGGCTCCCGGTTCCCGTTCCTCACGCTGCGGGACGCGGTCGAGGCCGAGCGGCGCCTGGCCGACCACCTCGGGATCGGCGCCTGGCGTGCCGTGATCGGCGGATCGATGGGCGGGGCCCGCGCCCTCGAGTGGGCCGCGACCCACCCCGCGCGCGTCGCCGGGGTGGGTGTGCTGGCCGCCACCGCGGCCTCCTCCGCCGACCAGATCGCGTGGGGCCAGGCGCAGACCGCGGCCATCCGCCTCGACCCGGACTTCCAGGGCGGCGACTACTACCCCGGCCCCGGCCCCGTGGCCGGCCTGGGCATCGCCCGGCGCATCGCCCACACCACCTACCGCACGGCGGGCGAGCTCGGCCAGCGGTTCGGCCGGGAACCGCAGGGCGTCGAGGACCCGTTCGGCGCCGTCGTCGGGGTGCCGGGCGGGCGCGGGCGCTACGCCGTGGAGTCCTACCTGGACCACCAGGCGGCCAAGCTCGCCGACCGGTTCGACGCGAACTCCTACCTCGTGGTCACCGAGGCCCTCATGGGCCACGATGTCGGGCGCGGGCGCGGCGGCGTGGCGGCGGCGCTCGCGGACTACCGGGGCCGGGCGTTCGTGGCCGCCGTCGACTCGGACCGGCTCTACCTGCCGGCCGAGTCCGAGGCGCTCGCGGCGGCGCTGCCCGCGCGGCCGCCGGTGCACACGATCGCCTCGCCCATCGGCCACGACGGGTTCCTCACCGAATACGGCCAGGTGGCCGACACGCTGAAGCGCACCCTCGCCCTCTGAGCTTTCGTTCGAGAAACGGCGGCGTGTCGCGGCACTGTCGTTCGGGAAACGGACCCCGGCCCCCGCCGGCCGGGCTCAGGGCTCGACGACGTCCAGCGGCTCGGTGTGGTCCGAGCCCTGCGGCATCGGCGCGCCGAAGAGCGGCTCGGGGACGGGGCGCTTGGCCGTGACGCCGTCGCCGGAGGAGACGCCGCGGATGCGGCGGACCATCCACGGCGCCAGGTGCGTGCGCACCCACGCGGCGTCCGACGCGCGGGCCTCGCGCCAGGTGCGTGGCGCCGGCGGGGACAGGCGCAGGTGCTCGAGGCCGTGCTCCACGCCGAGGGTGTCCAGCACCATCGCGGCGATCGTGTGGTGGCCGAGCGCGGAGAAGTGCAGGCGGTCCTCGGCCCACATCTCCCGCCGGGCGAGGTCCTTGAGTGACCACATGTCCGGCACCAGCGCGTCGTGCCGCAGCGCGATGGTGCGCACGTTCTCGTTGTAGATCGCCACGGTGCCGCGGATGCGGCCGATGACGGGCGTGCCCTTCACGTCGGTCGCGTTGAACAGCAGCACGGTGGCGCCGTCGGAGGCCAGGCGTTCGACGACGGCGTCCAGCCGGACCGCGATCTCGTCCGGGTCCGCGCCGCGCAGGATGTCGTTGCCGCCCGCGCAGACGCTGATGAGGTCCGGCCGCAGGGCGAGCGCCGGCTCCACCTGGTCCTCGGCGATCTGGTCCAGCAGCTTCCCGCGGACCGCCAGGTTGGCGTAGGCCAGGTCCTCACTGGGCGGGGTCAGGCGGGAGAGCTCCTCGGCCAGGCGGTCGGCCCAGCCGCGGTGGTAGCCGGGGCGGTCCGGGTCGGGGTCGCCGATGCCCTCGGAGAACGAGTCCCCGATGGCGACGTAGCGGCGCCACGGATGGGCGGCGGGGTCGTCGACCGGGGTCGCGTCGGAGGCGTGCGGAGGCTGGGAGGAGGATGGGTTGCCCACGGGTAGGATTCTGCCCGCGTCGCGCGGGAGGGGTCAACCTCCGGGTGGGGTGACCGCGCCGCTCGCTAGGCTGGCGGGCGTGAACGCGAACCCCACCCCCGCCGTCGAGCCCGTCGTCCGCTGGTCCCGCCCCGAGGGCGAGCGTACCGAGGACCTGCTGATCGTCCTGCACGGCTACGGCGCGAACGAGGACGACCTGTTCGGCCTCGTCCCGCACCTGCCCGAGCACGTCACGGTGGCCGCCGTGCGCGCGCCCCTGCCCCTGCAGCCGGGCTCCCACGCCTGGTTCCCGCTCTCCCAGGACCCGGTCACGGGGGAGCTGGGCTCCACCGCCGAGCCGGTGCGCGAGGCCGTCAAGGCCCTGCACGCCTGGGTGCAGGCCGTGCGCGGGGACTTCCGCACCGTCTCCCTGCTCGGCTTCTCACAGGGCATGGCCATGGCCACGTCGCTGCTGCGCCTGGACCCGGAGGCCTACGCGTGCACCGTGGCGCTGTCCGGCTTCGTGGTGGACCCGGAGCTCACCGAGCCGCAGCTGCGCGAGCTGTTCACCCGCGACGACGACGTCGCCCGCGTCCGACCGAAGGTCTTCTGGGGCCGCGGCCAGGAGGACCCGATCATCTCCGAGCCCCGGGTCGAGGAGACCCATGCCTGGCTGAACGCCCACGTGGACCTCATGAAGATCGTCTATGCCGGGCTCGGCCACGCGATCAACGAGCAGGAGCTGGGCCACGTGAAGGAGTACCTCGCCCACATGGTGCCGCCCCGCGGCTGACGCACCGGACACGCTCGACGACGGCGCCGCGGCCGCCCGACGGGGCGTCGGCTCAGGCCTGCCCGGCCTGGACGACGAACGCCTCGCCGTTGAACTCGACGACGTCCCCGTCGTGCAGCTGGGCGCCGCGGCGCGTCTCCACCGCGCCGTTGACGGTGACGAGCCCGTCGGTGACGACGTCGCGGGCCATGGCCCCGTCCTCCACGAGGGAGGCGAGCTTGAGCGCCTGGCCGAGGCGGATGGACTCGTCACGGATGGGCAGGGGCTGGGCGTCGGGTGCGTTCGTCTCGGTCATGGTGTCCATCATGGCCGGTAGGCTGGACGGGATCGACCGGCGCGCCGCGCCGGAACGGGCCCGCCGCGTCGAAGGCGGCCGGGTGCCGTCGTCGTCGTGATCCCCTCCCGCCCCGCCGATGAGTACGGAAGTGATGCCCCCATGGCTGCCAAGTCCCCGCTGGACAACGTCATCAACCTCGCCAAGCGCCGAGGCTTCGTGTTCCAGGCCGGTGAGATCTACGGCGGTTCGCGCTCCGCGTGGGACTACGGGCCCCTGGGTGTGGAGCTGAAGGAGAACATCAAGGCGGAATGGTGGAAGACCTTCGTGCGCTCCCGCGAGGACATGGTGGGCCTGGACTCCTCCATCATCCTGCCGCGCGCGGTGTGGGAGGCCTCCGGCCACGTCGAGACCTTCACCGACCCGCTCGTGGAGTGCACCCAGTGCCACAGGCGCCACCGCCAGGACCACCTGCTCGAGGCGTTCGAGGCCAAGAAGGGCCGGCCGGCCGAGGGCATGGCCGAGATCGTGTGCCCGGACTGCGGCACCCAGGGCGCCTGGACCGAGCCGCAGCTGTTCTCGGGCCTGGTCAAGACCTACCTCGGCCCCGTGGACAACGAGGAGGGCCTGCACTACATGCGCCCGGAGACGGCGCAGGGCATCTTCGTGAACTTCCTCAACGTGCTGGGCGCGGCCCGGAAGAAGCCGCCGTTCGGCATCGGCCAGATCGGCAAGGCGTTCCGCAACGAGATCACCCCGGGCAACTTCATCTTCCGCACCCGTGAGTTCGAGCAGATGGAGATCGAGTACTTCGTGCCGCCGGCCGAGGCGGGCCAGCACTTCGACCGCTGGGTCGAGGACTGCTGGGACTGGTTCATCGACCTCGGCATCGACCCCGCGCACCTGCGCAAGTTCGACGTCCCCGCGGACGAGCGGGCGCACTACTCGGACGCCACGATCGACCTCGAGTACGACTTCGGCTTCACCGGCGGCGACGGCTGGGGCGAGCTGATGGGCATCGCGAACCGCACCGACTACGACCTGGGCCGGCACACCGAGCACTCGGGCACCAAGATGCAGTACTTCGACCAGGCCAACAACGAGCACTACACCCCGTACGTGATCGAGCCGTCCTTCGGCCTGACCCGCGCCATGATGGCGTTCCTCGTGGACGCCTATGCCGAGAACGAGGCCCCGAACGCCAAGGGCGGGGTGGACGTGCGCACCGTGCTCAAGCTGGACCCGCGCCTGGCCCCGGTCAAGGCCGCCGTGCTCCCGCTGTCCAAGAAGCCCGAGCTGCAGCCGGCCACCCAGTCCCTCGCGGCGGAGCTGCGCACCCTCTGGAACATCGAGACGGACGACTCCGGCGCGATCGGCCGCCGCTACCGCCGCCAGGACGAGATCGGCACCCCGTTCTGCATCACCGTGGACTTCGACACCCTCGAGGACCAGGCCGTGACCATCCGCGAGCGGGACACCATGGCCCAGGAGCGCGTGGCCCTGTCCCAGGTGAAGTCCTACCTGCTGGAGCGCCTGGTCAAGTGAGCGGGGACGTGACGGGAGCGGCCGCGGCCGCGGGGCACGACGACGACGGCGTGTTGTTCGACTCCGCCGCGGTCGCTGGCGGGGAGGTCGTGCTGCGTCCCTGGCGACCCGGGGACGACCTGGCCCTGCTCGAGGTGTGGGGCGACCCGGCCAACGCGCAGCAGCACCAGGACCGGGCGATGCTCGCTGAGGACGCGGAACGGCCCTGGCGCCGCGCGCTCGTGGCCGAGGCCGCCGGCGTGCCGGTGGCGGCCGGCGTCGTCTACGCCTCGTCCGTGCACCCGCGGCGGCTGTGGCTGTACGTCGAGACCGCAGCCGCCGAGCGGCGCCGGGGCATCGGCCGGGCGCTCGTGGCGGCCCTGCGGGGGCTCGCCGCGGAGGCGCATGCCGCCGGCACCATCCCGACGACGGCCCTGAAGGCCCGGTTCGCCAAGGACGCCCTGGTGCCCGGCGTGAGCGGTGCCGACCCGCAGACCGACGCCGAGGGCCCGGCCGGCCAGCCGCCCGTGGACACGGAGGCCGTGCGGTCCCAGACCGCCGCACTGGCCGCCGGCACCGAGGCGTTCCTCGTGGCCGAGGGCTTCACCCCCGTGCAGCGCTCCCGCCGCGTCGCGATCGCCCCGGGGGCCATCGGCCTGCCGGACGTGCGCGGCGAGGAGCACCCGGACGGCGTGGTCCTCGAGGAGGCCTCGACCGGCTCCGTCGAGCTGACCCAGGCGGTCACCGCGTTCTATGACGCCGTGCACGCCTGGGACCCGTCCACCCTGAGCGTCGGGGCCGCCCAGCAGCTGCTGCTGGGCCCGGCCACCGGGGCCGCGGGCGCCGTCGTGCTCCGCGACGCGCCGAAGGCCGAGGGCGGGCGCATCCGCGCGTTCGCGGTCTCCTACACCCCGGAGCGCCAGGACGCGCCGGCCGACGTGCTCGTGGGCTGGGACCCGGAGCTGGGGCAGGAGGACGCGCTGCAGGCCGTGGCCGACCTGCTCGCCCTGCTCGTGGCCCAGTACCCCGTGCAGCTCGAGGTGGACGAGGCGATGGCCCCGCTGGAACGGATCGTGGACGGGCTCATCGGCGGCAACGCCGCGCGGACCCTGGTGGACACGTACGTGTTCGTGGACGACACGACGGGCGCGTGAACCAGGCAGCCGAAGCGGACCGCCGGCGCACCCGCGCCCTGCGGGGCACCGTCCTGGCGGTGGCCCTGCTCAACGGCGCCTACCTGGTGGTCGAGATCATCCTGGCGGTGGGGATCGGCTCGGTGGCCCTCGTGGCGGACTCCGTCGACTTCTTCGAGGACTTCGCCGTCAACCTGCTGATCTTCGTGGCGCTCGGGTGGACGGCGGCCCGGCAGGCGGTCATCGGCAAGGTCATGGCCGGGATCATCGTGCTGCCGGCCGTGGCGGCGCTCGTCATGGCGGCCACGAAGATCGGCGACCCCGAGCCGCCGGCCGCGGGCGTGCTGCTGGGGGCGGCCGTCGGCTCGCTCCTCGTGAACATCGTGTGCGTGGTCCTGCTGGCCCGCGTCCGCGTCGACGGCGGCTCCCTCACCCGGGCGGCCTGGCTCGCGGCGCGCAACGACCTCGTGGCCGGCGTCGTGCTGATCGCCCTGTCCGGGATCACGGTGCTGACGGCGTCGGGCTGGGCGGACATCATCGTGGGCGTGCTTCTCGTGCTGCTCAACGGCTCCGCCGCCAAGGAGATCTGGGAGGCCGCGACCGAGGAGCACCTGGCGGCCCAGGCCCTCGCCGGCGAGGTCGACGACGACTGAGCGGTTCCTACGGGGCGGCGGGCAGCCGGGCGGCGAGCACCGCCCCGACGGCGGCCAGGCCCAGGAACACCGTCAGCGCCGGTGCAAGACCGACGGCGCCGGCCAGCGCCCCGACCGCCGGGCTGAGCCCGACCCCGGCCAGGCGCATGCACCAGCTCGTCACCGCCAGCCCGGTCTGCGGCCGGAGCCCGGGCGCCTCGTCGCCGAGCGCATAGGCCACGGGCACCACCACGGCGCAGCCCAGCCCCGCCAGCGCCAGCCCCGCGAACGCAGCAGGCACGGCCACCGGCCCCGGCAGCGGCGCCAGGGCCAGTCCCAGCCCCACGACGACGGCGCCCAGCCCCGCCGTCAGCGCCCCGCGGCGTCCCAGGACGGCGAGGGTGCGGTCGCCCGCGAGGCGGCCGACGAACTGCGCGCCCAGCAGCGTCGACGCGCCGAGCACCGCCGCGGCGGGGTCCAGGCCGCGCTCGGTGATCAGGAACAGGGTGGCCCACGCGTTGCCGAACTCTTCCACGCCGAAGCCGGCCATCGCGATCACCACGGCGGGGACGAGCGCGGCCACGGCGGCACGGCGGGGGAGGGCCGGGGCGCCCGGGGTGGCCGGGGCAGGCGGCGCGGACGTCTCCGACGGCGCGGGTGACTGATCCGAGGCGTCGCGGGCCGACGCCGAGTCCGTGGGCGCCTCCGCCAGGAACAGGCGCCGGACCCCCAGCAGCACCGCGACGCACACGGCGCCGTTGAGCCCCAGGTGCAGGGCCGCGGGGCCGCCCACGGTGATGACCGCGGCGCCGAGCCCGGCACCGGCGGCCGCTCCGAGGCTCCAGCCGGCGTGCATGGTCGTGAGCACGGGCCGGGCCAGCCGGGTCTGCACCTGCAGGCCCTGCGCGTTCTGGGCGGTGTCCACGACGGCGTCGAGCACCCCCGATGCCAGGACGAGGCCCGTGAAGACCCACAGCGGCCAGGCCGCGGCCGTGCCCGGACCGTGCCCGGCCCCCGCGCCCGCCCCGGCGATGTCGAGGACGAGACCGGCCGCCGTCGTGAGCAGGGCGATGGCCACGCTGCCGGCGAGCATGACGCGGCGGGCGCCGAACCGGCGCAGGATCGGCGCGGGCAGGGGCCCGGCGAGCGTGCCGCCCACGGCGAGCGCGATGACGAGCAGGCCGAACCCGGCCGGGTCCAGGCCGAACGCGGCCTTGGCCTCCGGGTAGTGCGGGATGAGCGCGCCGAGCAGGGCGCCGTTCGTCGCGAAGGCGGCGGTGACGGCCCAGCGCGCGCGACGGGCTCGGGTGAACCCGTCGGCGGCCGGGAGGTGCGGCGCGGCCTCGCTCATGCATCCCAGCCGAGCAGGCGCCAGACCTCCGCCCAGCCGGCGAAGATCTTCGCGTTGTACTCGACCCCGAGCTGGTTGGGATTGGCGAACAGGACCCAGTCGGCGGCGGCGACGGCGTCGTCGGCGGCGAGTTTCTCCGCGACCTCCTCGGCGGACCCGGCGTAGGTGGGGCCGGAGCGGGCGGCGCCGCCCTCGAGCATGCCGGAGGAGTCGCGCGAGGCCCGCTCCCGGCCGAAGTACAGCTCGTCCTCCCGGTCCTGGATGACGAACGCGGAGCGCGTGACCGCCGTGCGGCCCGGACCGGCGTGGCCGGCCGCGGCGAAGGCCTCCCGGTAGCGCGCGATCTGGTCGGCCTGCTGGACGTGGAAGGGGCGGCCGTCGTCCTGCAGGAGCAGGGTGGAGGAGAGCATGTTGTAGCCGTCCGCGGCGGCGCTGGCCACCGAGCCCACGGACCCCGACCCCCACCAGATCCGGTCCGCGAGACCGGGGGAGTGCGGCTCGATCCGCAGCGGCTGCGAGCTGTGCGCCCAGCCGGAGGTGAGGTCCGGCGTCGCGATCCCCTCGCCGCGCACGGCCGAGAGGAACCGGCGTCCGCGCTCGCGGGTCACGTCGGCCCAGGTCTGCCCCTCGGCGAGGGCGTAGCCGAACTGCGCCTGGCCGTCGAGGGCGGCCTCGGGTGAGCCGCGGGAGACGCCGAGCTCGAGCCGCCCGCCGGAGATGAGGTCCGTGGTGGCCGCGGCCTCGGCCATGTACAGGGGGTTCTCGTAGCGCAGGTCGATCACGCCCGTGCCGAGGCTGATCCGCTCGGTGCGAGCGGCCATCGCGGCGAGGATCGGGAACGGCGAGGAGAACATCCGCTGGAAGTGGTGGACGCGCAGCCAGGCGCCGTCGAGCCCGGCGTCCTCGGCGGCCACGGCCATCGCGACGACGTCGTCGAGGGCCTGCCGCGCGTCCGGTTCGGCGCCGGGCCGGTGGATCCAGTGGCCGAAGTTGAGGAAGCCGAGGTGCTTGCGGGTCATGCCGGGTGCAACCGCGGGGCGGGCGGGGCTGTTCCCGGTGCTCGTCTGACCGCCGGCCGGCGACATCACCTGCGGGCAGACCCGCGGAGATGTCGCTGCGGAGCGGTCGATCGCCGCGGCGTCCGCCATACTGGCGGGCATGAGCGAGCAGTGGAGCGAGAAGGACATCGAGCTGGCGAACCGGCTCTTCGACATGGCGCGGGACGGGGACACGGCCCAGCTGAAGGCATACCTGGACGCCGGGGTGAGCACGCGCCTGCGCAACCACGCGGGCGACTCGTTCCTCACCCTCGCCGCCTACCACGAGCACCCGGACACGGTGGCGATGCTGATCGAGGCCGGCGCCGAGATCGAGCACGCCAACGATCGCGGCCAGCGCGCCCTGACCTGCGCCACGTTCAAACGGGATGTCGCCTCGATGCGGCATCTGCTCGCGGCCGGTGCGGACCCCGATGCCGGCACGCCGTCGGCCCGGCAGACCGCTCAGATGTTCGCCGGTGCTGACCTGCTGGCGGTGCTCGACGGCGGGGACGCGGCGCCGTCGTCGGAGGCCTGACCCGCCGGGAGGACGGTCTGCCCGTCCCGGCGGGGCGCCTCGGCGATCGCCTCCCAGCGGGCCTCGTCGTGGGGCACGGTGACGTGGGTGCCGGGCGGAATGGAAGAATGGGGTCCGACATGACTTCTTCCCACACCCTCCCCGCCGCGGCGGTGACCGACGCCGACGACGTCGCCGACCTCCACGCCGCGCACTACGCCAAGTCCGCCGGCGCGGGTCGACGCATCACCGACGACGATCAGCTCCACGAGGCCCGCCACCCCGCCCCGACGACGGACCGCCTGACCCTGCCCCCGCTGCGGCTGGGGCCGCTGACCATCGACGTCCCCGTGGTGCTCGCCCCGATGGCCGGCATCACGAACACCGCGTTCCGCCGCCTGTGCCGCGAGTACGGCGGCGGCCTCTACGTCAACGAGATGGTCACAGCCCGCGCGCTCGTCGAGCGCAAGCCCGAGTCGATGCGGATCATCCAGCACGACCCGGACGAGGTGCCCCGCTCCGTGCAGCTCTACTCCGTGGACCCGGTCACCACCGGCGCGGCGGTGCGGATGCTGGTCGAGGAGGGCCGCTGCGACCACATCGACATGAACTTCGGCTGCCCCGTGCCGAAGGTGACCCGGCGCGGCGGCGGCTCGGCCCTGCCATGGAAGTCGGAGCTGTTCGCCTCGATCGTCAAGGCCGCCGTCACCGAGGCCTCGAAGAAGGACATCCCGGTGACCGTGAAGATGCGCCGCGGCATCGACGAGGACCACCTGACCTTCCTCGACGCCGGCCGCACGGCCCGCGACCTCGGCGTCGCCGCCGTCGCCCTCCACGGCCGCACCACGCGCCAGTTCTACTCGGGCACCGCCGTGTGGGACGACATCGCCCGGCTGCGCGAGGCCCTGCCGGACATCCCCGTGCTCGGCAACGGCGACATCTGGTCCGCGGAGGACGCCATCGCGATGGTCGAGCGCACGGGCGTGGACGGCGTCGTGATCGGCCGCGGCTGCCAGGGAAGGCCCTGGCTGTTCGGGGACCTGCAGGCCGCCTTCGAGGGCCGCCAGGACCGGTTCCAGCCGACCCTGGGCATGGTCGCGGACACGCTGTACCGCCACGCCGAGCTGCTCGTGGACACCTTCGGCGGCGACGAGCTCAAGGCGCTGCGGGACATCCGCAAGCACGTGGCCTGGTACTTCAAGGGCTACCCCGTGGGCTCGGAGATCCGCACCGCGCTGTCCACCGTCCCGGACCTGGCCACGATGCGCGAGATCCTCACCCGCGTGGACCGCGACCAGCCCTACCCGGGCGAGGCCGCCGAGGGCCCCCGCGGCCGGGCCGGCGCCCCCAAGCGCCCGCACCTGCCGGACGGCTGGCTGGACTCCCGCGAGCTCAACGCCGAGCAGCAGGCCATGATCCAGGCCGCCGAGCTGGACGTCTCCGGTGGCTGAGCCCACGACGCCGGTGCCCGCCGCCGGAACGCCCGCCGCGCCGTCGTCGCACTGGACCGGCGCCGCCCACCAGCCGGTGCTGTTCGGCCCGGAAGGCCGGCCCCCGTATGCCGGCCGCGCCGTGCAGACCCCCGGCTACACGCCGTGGGACCGGGAGCGGTGGCTGCCCGAGCCGCCCAAGTCCTCCTACCGTTCGGACTTCGAGCGGGACCGTGCCCGCGTGCTGCACTCCGCGGGCCTGCGCCGGCTGGGGGCCAAGACCCAGGTGGTCGCCCCGGACGCGGACGACTTCGCCCGCACCCGCCTGACCCACTCGCTCGAGGTGGCGCAGGTGGGGCGTGAGCTCGGCCGGTCGCTGGGCTGCGACCCCGACCTCGTGGACACCGCCTGCCTGTCCCACGACCTCGGCCACCCGCCCTTCGGGCACAACGGGGAGAAGGCGCTCGACGCGCTCAGCGAGGACGTCGGCGGCTTCGAGGGCAACGCCCAGACCCTGCGCTTGCTGGCCCGCCTCGAGCAGAAGAAGCTCTTCGCGGACGGCTCCTCCGCGGGCCTGAACCTCACGCGGGCCGCCCTCGACGCCGCATGCAAGTACCCATGGACCCGTGAGGACGCCCCGCTGCGCCCGGACGGCACGCGGTCGCGCAAGTTCGGCGTCTACGAGGACGACCTGCCCGTGTTCCGCTGGTTCCGCGCCGGGGTGCCCGGCACGCGCACGTCCATGGAGGCCCAGGTCATGGACCTCGCGGACGACATCTCCTACTCCGTGCACGACGTCGAGGACGGCGTGGTCAACGCCGTGTTCCAGCTCAAGTGGCTGGCCATCCCGGAGCACCGGGAGCGCGTCGTGGAGACCACCCGCCAGTGGTACCTGCCGCACACGGACCCGGCCGAGGTCGACGCGGCCCTGGCCCGCCTCGAGGCCACCGACGTGTGGGTCTCCGAGATGGACGGCTCCCGGCGGGCGCTGGCGGCGATGAAGGACATGACGAGCCAGCTGATCGGCCGGTTCTGCACCGCCGCCTTCGACGCCACGCGCCAGGTGTTCGGCAACGAGCCGCTGACCCGCCACGGCGCCGACGTCGTGGTGCCCGAGGAGACGGAGACCGAGATCGCCGTGATGAAGGGCATCGCGGCGGCCTACGTGATGACCGCGGAGCAGCGTCAGCCGCTCTACGCGCGGCAGCGCGAGGTGCTTGCGGAGCTCGTGGCGCTGCTGGACGCCACGGGGGACCGGTACCTCGAGCCGATGTTCGCGTTCGACTGGGCGCAGGCCCCCGACGACGCCGCCCGGCGGCGCGTGGTGATCGACCAGATCGCCTCGCTCACCGATTCGACCGCCGTCGAGTGGCATCACACCCTGGTGCAGGGCGCGGAGTTCCGTCGCGTCTGGCTCTGACCGGCGGGTCCAGCAGCGCGGGAAGCACCGCGCCGGCGGGACCCCGCAGGACGTGCGTGACCGCGCCGCTCAGCTCGGTCTCCACCGGGTTGATCTCCACGACGGCGGCCCCGGCCCCCAGCGCCACGAACGGCAGGGACGCCGCCGGCTGGACGATGCCCGAGGTGCCGACCACCAGGCACAGGTCGCAGTCCTCGAGCGCGGCGAAGGCGCGGTCCCAGGGCTCGGCCGGCAGCATCTCCCCGAACCACACGATCCCCGGGCGGATCAGCCCGTCCCCGCACACGGTGCAGGCCGGCGGTGCCTCGCGGAGCATCGCCTCGAGGTCGGCCTCGGAGCCGGCCGTCGCCTCGTCCGCGGGCGCGCCCGGATCGACGTCGGCGGGGGCCCCGCAGTCGGCGCAGCGGTGCTCGAACAGGGACCCGTGCAGGTGCGCGAGGACCCGGGCGCCGGCGCGCTCGTGCAGGTCGTCCACGTTCTGGGTGACCACCTCCAGGCCGGGCGTGCGGCGCTGCCAGACGGCGACGGCGTCGTGCCCCGGATTCGGTTGGCGGGCCCGCACCATCCGGGCACGCCACCGGTACCAGGACCACACGAGCGCGGGATCCGCGAGGAATGCCTCCTCCGTGGCGAGCTCCTCCGCGGAGAACCGCTCCCACAGGCCGGTCTGGGCGTCGCGGAACGTGGGGATGCCGGACTCGGCGCTCATCCCCGCCCCGGAGAGCACCACGGGACGCTCGGCGGCGGCCACGAGCGCGCGGACGGCGTCCAGCACGTCAGGGTCGAGGTCGGGGGCGGAGGCGGCGAGGACGGGGTGCGGATCGGCCATGTCCCCAGCCTAGGCAGGCGGCACGGGTGGTCGCCCCCCTTCGTTTGGGGGCGGTTTGCGGCGTTATTCCGTCGGAATACCGCCGAATATCGCCCCCGAACCCGTGAGTGGGGTCAGGTGAGGTCGGGCGACGTCGTCGGCAGGCCCGTGCCGGCGGCGCGGGCGAGGGCCCGGCGCAGGCCGCGGGCCTTGAGGAGGACCTCGTCGTGCTCGGCGGCCGGGTCCGAGTCCGCGACGATCGCCCCGCCGGCCCCCACGGACCAGCGGCCCCCGGCGAGCACGGCCGTGCGGATCACGACGGACAGCGACGTCGTCCCGTCCGCACTCAGCATCCCCAGCGCCCCGGAGTAGACCCCCCGTGGGGAGGCCTCCCACGCGGCCAGCAGCTCGACGCTGCGTCGCTTCGGCGCGCCCGTCATCGACCCGCCGGGGAACAGGGACCGCACCACGTCCACGGGTTCGACGCCGGCCCGCGCGGTCCCCGTGACCGTGGAGACGAGCTGGTGGACGCTCGCGTAGCTCTCCACCGCCATGAGGGAGGGCACCTGCACGGAGCCGGGCTCGCACACCCGGGAGAGGTCGTTGCGCAGCAGGTCCACGATCATGAGGTTCTCGGCGCGCGTCTTGGGGTCGGCGGCGAGCGCGCGGGCGGCCTCGGCGTCCGCGACCGGGTCGGGCAGGCGGGCGGCGGTGCCCTTGATCGGCTTGGTGCTGTACCGGCCCGCGCGCCCGGCGAGGAATCGCTCCGGTGAGGCCGAGACCACGGCCCACCGGCGGGAGCCCGTGCCGTGCTCCAGCAGCGCCGCGTACGGGGCCGGCTGGTGCGCGGCGAGCTCGTGGAAGAGGACCAGCGGGTCCACGCGTAGCCCGGGATCGGCGTCGAAGCGGGTGGTCAGGCACAGCTCGTAGGAGTCGCCGGCGTGCAGCGCGGCGCGGCAGCGGGCGATCTGTTCGGCGTACGCCGCCCGGTCCTCGCGCCACGTGCCCGGCGCCTCCTCGTCGGCCTGTGGTCCCGGGCCGGCGTCCCGCGGCGGGGGCACGACGACGTCGCCCGCCGCCGTCTCGAGAGCGCGGCGGGCCGCGGCGAGGGCGCGGCGCACGTCCCCTGCCCAGCGGTCGGCCCCGGTCTCCGCGGCGGTCGGAGCGAGGGAGACGACGCAGCAGTGCAGCACCCCGGCCGCGTGGTCCGCCACGACGTAGCGGGACGGGCGCACCCAGAACTGCGCGGGCAGGGACGCGGGGTCCTCGGCTCGACGTGAGGGCGGTGTCACCCCCAGATCCGCCAGGCCGAGCTCGTAGCCGAGCCAGCCGACCAGGCCGCCGCGCAGCGGCAGCCCCTCGCCGCCGACCACCGGCCGGGGCGCGGCCGCGGCCGCGAGGTCGGCCCACGCGCGGTCCGGATCGGCGGGGTCGTCGTGCCGGACCAGCCGCGGGCCGGGGGAGGGCGTGCGGCCCTGCTCCTCGCCGAGCACGTCCAGGCCGTCGCCCGCCACGGACCAGCGGGCCTCGGCCGGGTCCGGCAGGGCCGAGTCCAGCCAGAACGACGCCGCCCCGCGCACGACGGCGTGCGCGTAGACCGCCGCCACGGCGGTCGCCGCCGTGTGTCCGGCCGCCGCGAGCGCCGCGGCGTCGAGCGTGCGCACGGCCACGTGCAGGGGAGTGGAGGCGTCCTGGGGCGGGACGGGCGCGGTGGGCATGGCCCCCAGCGTAGGGGTCAGCCCCCGCCCGAATCGCTCCGTACGCTGGCGGCATGCCGTCCTCCCCGCCCCGCCGCGCCCTGGTCGCCGCGCTGCTCGTGGGCGTGCTCCTCGTGCTGCTGGCCCCGTGCGTGGACTACGTCATCGCGTTCACCGCGCTCGCGGGCGGGGCGGCCGAGCGGCTGCTGGCGGCGGCTCCGCTGCTCATGCTCGTCCAGCTGGTCGTGCTGCCCGTGCTGCTGCGCGTCGTCGCCGGCGAGGCTGCCGTGGCCGCGGTCGACGTCGGGCCCTTCGTCCGTGCGCTGGTCCTGCTGATCCTGGCGCCGCTCGCGCTCGCGGCGCTGCTCCAGTGGGGCACGGCGCGCGGCCGCGGCGGGGTGCGCCGCACGGCAGCCGGGGTGGTGCGCGGGTGCACGGCGGCGATGGTCCCGCTCATGGTCGTCACGCTGTTCACGGTGGTCGCCTCCCAGATCCGCGGGGTGGGGGAGCGGTTGCCCGCACTGGCCGCCGTCGTGCCCCTGTTCGCGGCGTTCGCCGCCGTGATGGTGGCCCTCGGCGTGGTGGCTGCGCGGTGGGCGCGTCTCGACGTGCCCGCAGGACGGGCGCTCGTGTTCTCGGGCGTGACGCGGAACTCCCTGGTCGTGCTGCCGCTGGCGTTGGCCCTGCCGGCGAGCCTGGACCCGGCCCCGCTCGTGGTGGTGACGCAGACGCTCGTGGAGCTCGGGGCGATGGTGAGCCTCGTCCGGCTGGTGCCCCGGCTGCTGCCGCTGCACGGGCAGTCCGCGGGGGCGGGCGCGGGTCGAACCGTGACCTGACCGCCCAGAATGTTGCCTTACCGTGACCGGAATCACGGTCCCGGGTGGCTATGGTGGGCGACATGAGCCTCTCGTTCGTGTCCTCGGCGCGCCGCCGTCACGGCGGCCTGGCGTCGGCCGCGCTGTTCCATCCGCTGGTCGAGGCGGCCACCGGCGCACTGCCCGTCATCGACCCCGCCACCGGGCGCCCCGCGTCCGAGGGAGTGGACGCGGCGCGGACCGAAGCGTCCCGCGCGGCAGGGACCGGTCCTGCACAGGCCGCAGCGGAGACCGAGCCATCCACGCAGGCCGGTTCCGCTCGGGGCTGACCGCTCCGCCCCCTCCCTAGAATGGTCCGCATGGCTGGACTGATCGTGCGCAAGGACATCGACCTCGTCCGCGAGCGCACGGATCTGAAGGCCGTCGTGGAGGAGTTCGTCACCCTGCGCTCGGCAGGCGTGGGCTCATTCAAGGGGCTGTGCCCGTTCCACGACGAGCGGACGCCGTCGTTCCACGTGCGCCCCGGCGTGGGCACCTACCACTGCTTCGGCTGCGGCGCGCACGGGGACGTCATCAGCTTCCTCATGGAACTCGAGCACACCACGTTCACGGAGACCGTGGAGCGGCTGGCGTCCCGCGTGGGGGTGGAGCTGCACTACGAGGACGGCGGCACCGGCCCGGACAAGGCGGAGACGGGGCGCCGTCGTCGCCTGTTCGAGGCGAACAAGGTGGCGGACGAGTTCTTCCGTCGGGCCCTCGGCTCGCCCGAGGCCCAGGCCGCCCGCGACTTCCTCACCCAGCGCGGGTTCACGCAGGAGCACGCGGTGCAGTTCGGCCTCGGGTACGCCCCGCAGGGGTGGTCGCATCTGCTGGACCACCTCCGGCAGCGCGGCTTCCGGGACGAGGAGCTGCGCGCCTCCGGGCTGGTGTCCGAGGGACAGCGCGGCCTGTACGACCGGTTCCGCGGCCGCCTGCTCTGGCCCATCCGGGACATGACCGGCGCGACCATCGGCTTCGGCGCCCGCAAGCTCTACGACGACGATCCCGGCCCCAAGTACCTGAACACCCCCGAGACGCCGCTCTACAAGAAGTCCCAGGTGCTCTACGGCATCGACCTGGCCAAGCGCACGATCGCCAAGGAACGCCAGCTGGTGCTCGTCGAGGGCTACACGGACGTGATGGCGGCCCACCTGGCCGGCGTCGGCACGGCCGTGGCCACGTGCGGCACCGCGTTCGGCGCGGACCACATCAAGGTGGCCCGCCGCCTGATCTCCGACGACGGCACGGGCGGCGAGGTGATCTTCACCTTCGACGGCGACGAGGCCGGGCAGAAGGCCGCCCTCAAGGCGTTCGACGAGGACCACCGCTTCCTCGCCAAGACGTTCGTGGCCGTGGAGCCCAGCGGCATGGACCCGTGCGACCTGCGCATGCAGAAGGGCGACGAGGCCGTGCGCGCGCTCATCGCCTCGCGGCGGCCGCTCTTCGAATTCGCGATCCGGGCGGGGCTGAAGGACTACGACCTGAACACCGTCGAGGGCCGCGCCGGCGCCCTGCGCCACGCCGCGCCGATCGTGGCGGGCATCAAGGACGCCGTCCTGCGTCCCGGCTACGAGCGGGAGCTGGCCGGCTGGCTCGGCCTGGACCCGAACGCCGTGCACCGCGCCGTGGCCGCGGCCGGGCGCGCGCCGCGGCGGGGGCCCGAGCCCGAGGCACGGCCGGCCCCGGCGGACGACGGGCAGGCGATCGGGCCCACGGGCCGCCACGGGGAGGCCGCCGCCCCGGCGCCGCGGATCGTGGTGCCGGTGGATCCGCGCGACCCCGTCGCCCGTCGGGAGCGGGAGTCCCTCGAGGTGGTGCTGCAGCATCCGACCCTGCTCTCCGCAGAGCAGTGGACCGCGCTGTACGCCGCCCGCTTCACGGTCCCGCAGTACGCCGCCGTCCACCAGGGCGTGAAGATGGCCGGGTCGGCGGGGGCGACGCCGCAGCGCTGGGTGGACGCCGTGCGGGACGCCGTGCCCCAGGAGGTGGCCGGCGTCGTCTCCGAGCTGGCCGTCCGCGACCTGCCCGCCCGCACTCCCGAGGATGTGGACCGGTACTGCCGGGACATCATGAACCGCCTGTTCGCCCTGCAGATCGTGCACCGCAAGGAGGAGCTGCTCGGGCGCCTGCAGCGGCTCGGCCCCGAGGGCGACCCCGCCGAGTTCACCCGCCTCAACAGCGAGCTCATGGAACTGGAGGCGCGCCGCCGAGCCCTCCGCGCCGACGACTGACCCCCACCCGTTTTCGTTCGGGAAACGGCGGCTCCAGGCGCGTTGTCGTTCGGGAAACGGCGGCCCGTCGGCCGCGCGGCGTCAGCGCTCGTCGACCGTGAGCACCTCACCGGACGTGGCGTCGATCTCGACCTCGGGGCCGTCCGCGCCGTCTTCGCGGTCGAACTCGACCTCCCACTGGAGGGTGCCGTTGTCGTCGTCCAGGTCCATCTCGTCCAGGGTCACCCCGTCACGTCCCTCCCGGGCGGTGTCGAGGGCCTGCTGGGCGGTGACCTCGGCGTCCTTCGCCTTCTGGACGTCCTCGGGGTCCGATTCGCGGTCGGTCTCGGTGATGGCGCCGTCGGCGGTGACGTCCAGCTCCTTCACCTCCTCGCCCACCACGACGTCGACCTCCCAGGTCGTGTCATCGTCGTCGGCATCCACCGCGACGATGATGCCGTCGCCGTACTTCTCCAGGACCGCGTCGATCACGGCGTAGGCGGGCTCGTCGGCCTGGCCGGTGGCCGAGCCGCCGCCGGCCGCGGGGGCCGTCGATGAAGCCGGGGCGGAGGAGGCTGACGACGACGCCGAGCCCGACCCGTCGTCCGTGGTGGGGGTGTTCGCCACGGACGAGGAGGCGTCGACCCCCGGCGAGGCGGAGCCGTCGTCGCCGTTGTCGGAGGTGGTGCCGCAGGCCGCGAGTGCGAGCGCGACCAGCACGCCCGTGCCGGTCAGCGCGGACTTGCGCGTGAGGGTCGTGATGGTCATGGACACGTCTCTCCTTCGGGTCCGTTCCTCATGGTTCTGGGAATGTCCTCGCACCGTAGCCCCGCCGGAGCCGTGCCTGGCAAGGGCCCGGTCCCCGGGCGTGGGCAGGACGACGACGGCGCCCCGCGGCCGGGTGGCGCGCAGGCAGGGGCTCTGGTAAAGTTCCATCCGTTGTTCGAACGACTCCGGCGGTTCGCGGCACATTCCCCCGTAGCTCAACGGCAGAGCATTCGACTGTTAATCGAAGGGTTGTTGGTTCGAATCCAACCGGGGGAGCCGAGCAGAGGCCCCTGCACCGACCATGTCGGTGTGGGGGCTTCTTCGTGCCTGGAGGATGACCGGGCCGAGCAGCTCCGCGAGCGTGATGTCGAAGACCTCCGCGATGGTGGCCAGCTCCTCCAACGTAAAGGCCACCCGCGCGCGAAGCCGGTGTGAGATGCCGCTCTGTGAGACG
The DNA here is from genome assembly GCF_022664405.1 of Micrococcus luteus. Taxonomy (NCBI): domain Bacteria; kingdom Bacillati; phylum Actinomycetota; class Actinomycetes; order Micrococcales; family Micrococcaceae; genus Micrococcus; species Micrococcus luteus. The sequence goes on from NZ_JAKRLB010000004.1 coordinate 150,521, forward strand.
CCGAGCGCTGCTGCTAGGTGTAAGAGGTCATGACGTTGTTGACTCGTGCCGGGGCCAACGAGGTTGGCGGGGCGTCCCCGCAGGAGGTATGAGGCCGATGGTAGTTGTAGTGGTTCACCCACACCTGCAGGGCCTCACGCCGAGC
>NZ_JAKRLB010000040.1:0-4416 GCF_022664405.1 Micrococcus luteus
CAGTCGCGTACACGCTGAACAACAGGCCCAGGAAGGTCCTGGACTGGAAGACTCCCGCGGAGGTCTTCGCCGAGCAGCTACGCTCGCTCTCAACGCACGGTGTTGCAACGACCGGTTGAACCCGCCGTCTACACCTCGAAGGCCTACGCCGCGCTCTGCGAGCAGCTGGGCGTGACCCAGTCCACGGGCGCGGTCGGCACGAGTGCCGACAACTCACTCGCGGAAAGCTTCAACGCCACGCTCAAGCGCGAACTCCTCGCCGGCCGGTCAGCGTTCCCGGACCAGGCCACCGCCTACCGGGCCGTGTTCCGGTGGGCGAACCGCTACAACACTCGCCGGCGCCACTCCGCGATCGGCAACATCAGCCCGAACGCCTACGAAGCCGCACGCTCCGCTACGCTTGCGGAAGCGGCATAACCGAACCGACACCGTGTCCACGATCAAGGGCCAAGGCCCGGGTGGAGGCCTGGCGCGGGGATGCCTGCTGCACCCCCGCCTCCGCGCTGATCGCCGGGGACCAGAACGAGAAGGACGGCGATGGCTGCGGGGCGGATTGCGCCTGCTGTGCGCATTGAGCGTGCCTTCAGTATCGCCGGACAGGATGGTGACGTTCAGCTGATGATTCATCGAGTGGAAGAGACCCTGGTATGAGCGGACACGATCATTCCCATGCTCTTCCGGCGGCGGGCCGGCGGGGCCGGCTGGCCGTGGTCTTCTCCATCACCGCGACGATCATGGTCGCCGAGGTCATCGGCGCGCTGGCTTCGGGCAGTCTGGCCCTGCTGGCCGACGCCGGGCACATGTTTACTGACTCAGCCGGGTTGCTGATCGCCCTGATCGCGGCGTCCCTGGCGCTGCGCCCGGCCACGGACAAGCGCACCTGGGGGTACCAGCGGGCCGAGATCATCGCCGCGGCCGCGCAGGCGGCGGTGCTGCTGGCCGTGGGCGGTTTCGTGGCCGTGGAGGGCGTGCGCCGGCTCCTGGCCCCGCCCGAGGTCGAATCCACCACCATGTTCTGGTTCGGGGTGATCGGGCTGGCCGGCAACCTCATCGGGCTGGCGATCCTGGCCTCGGCCCGGGGGCAGAACCTGAACATGAAGGCCGCGTTCCTGGAGGTACTCAACGACGCCCTGGGATCGGTCGCAGTGATCGTTTCGGCGATCGTGATCGCCACCACCGGCTGGAATCGCGCCGATGCGGTGGTGTCCCTGTTGATCGCCGCACTGATCGTGCCCAGAGCCCTGATCCTGCTTCGCGACACCATCGACGTACTCATGGAGACCACCCCCAAGGGCTTGGACCTGGAGGCGGTCCGCATCCGGCTATCGGAGCTGCCGCACGTGCTGGAGGTCCATGACCTGCACGCTTCACGCATCGACTCCGACACCCCCGTGCTCTCCGCGCACGTCACCGTGCACAACGGCTGCCTGACCGCCGCGCACCTGGGCACTGTGCTGACCGACCTGCAACGGTGCGTGGCCCAGGATTTCCAAGTACCCATCGAACACTCCACCTTCCAAATCGAACCGGCCACCCACCCCCACACTGAGACCCTCCACCCCTGACCCACCCCTGCATCCCAGCCCCAGCTCATTCCCACCCCGACGGCACGGTGCCGTCGCCACCGACCGAAACGGATCCCTTCGTGAGCACACCGACCCGCAATCCGACCCCCTCTGATCCGTCAACACCGGGCACCACATCCCGCAAGGCCAAGACCATCGTCTGGGTCGTACTGGCCGCTGTGGTGCTGGCCGGGCTGATCGTCGGAGTGGTGGCCGCCAGCGGCCCCCGCGACGCCGCCCCCCAGGGCTCCGGGCAAACTGCCTCCTCCGGGACCGGGCAGAGCGCCCCCTCGGAGGCCACGCCGGTGATGCGCCCAGACAGCCGGGTACTGTCCAAGGCCCCGAACGAGCAGGCCGTGCTGGTGGAGTTCCTGGACTTCGAGTGCGAGGGCTGCAAGGCCGCCTACCCGGTCGTGGAAGAACTGCGCGCCGAGTACGCCGACACGGTGACCTTTGTGCACCGCTACTTCCCGCTGCCCGGACATCCCAACTCGATGACCGCCGCCGTAGCCGTGGAAGCCGCCGGCCAGCAGGGACAGTACGAGGCGATGTATCAGCAGATGTTCGACACCCAGGAGCAGTGGAGCCATACCACTGAGGACCGGAGCCCGGTGTTCCGCGGTTACGCCGAGGATCTCGGCCTGGACATGGCCGCCTACGATGCCGCGGTGGCTGACCCGGCCACCCGCGACCGCATCGAGGCCGACGTGGCCGACGGGACCGCGCTGGGCGTGCAGGGCACCCCGACCTTCTTCCTGGACGGACAGATGCTCACTCTGAACACCCTCGAGCAGTTCCGCGCCGAGGTCGACGCCGCCGCCACGACGGACTGACCGGGCCCATGAGTGTCCCCGACACCGACACCAATTCACCCGTGACGATCCCCACGACCACCACCGACCGCCCTGCCGGTACCGGGCAGGCCTCCGACGTAGCGGGGATACCGACTGTCGCCCGGCACCGTCCGTTCGGCCTGGTGCTGTTGATCACCGGGGTGGTCGGCTGGGTGGCCTCGGCGATCCTGGTGCTCGAACGCCTGGAGCTGTACGAGGATGCCGGGTACATCACCAGCTGTGACATCAACCCCTGGGTGTCTTGCGGGAAGGTGATGGGGACCTGGCAGTCCGAGCTGTTCGGCTTCCCCAACCCGTTGATCGGCATCGTGGCGTTCGCCGTGGTCATCACCACCGCCATGGTGACCCTCTCCGGGGCGAGCCCCGGGCGCTGGTACTGGGCCGGCCTGCAGGCCGGGGTCACCGCCGGCACGGTGTTCACCATCTGGCTGTGGTCCCAGGCGTTGTTCGAGATCCACATCCTGTGCCTGTACTGCATGATCGTGTGGGCGGCGATGATCCCGCTGTTCATCCTGCTCACCGTGCGCAACCTCGCCCACGGCGTGATCCCCGCGCACGCCGCGGTGGTGCGGTTCTCCGCCGGCTGGGCCGGAACCCTGGTGGCCATCGCCTATGTGGCCGTGGCCGCCTCGGTGTTCTGGACCTTCTTCCCGGCCCTCACCGGTTACTGACACACCAGCCGCACTACGGCCCGCCCACGCGCCCGCAACGAGGAGAAACCACACCATGGCCGAGACCGACGTGCTAGTGATCGGCGCCCGCCAAGCAGGGCTGGCGCTCGGGCACTACCTGAGGCGTGAGGAGCCGAGCTGTCGGCAAAGCCGGACACAGGTTGGGAAACCGAGAAGGGCAGGGCGGCGCTTGACCCCTGATCTTGGACACGCTGATTCCAGCACGATGCTGGGGAAGCGAGAATCCAAGGGATGGCTAGGAAGAACTACACGGACGAGTTCCGGCAGCGCGCGGTGGACTTGTATGAGTCCACGCCGGGTTCGACGCTCAAGGGCATCGCCGGGGATCTCGGGATCTCTCGGGGTGCGCTGAAAGAGTGGGTCGACAAGTTCGGCTCCGGGGTCACGGTTGCCGCTGCGTCGCCGCAGGGGGCGACGGGGCGACCGGAGTCGCAGGCGGCGAAGGTCCTCCGGTTGGAGGCCGACCTCGCAGCCTTGCAGGCCGAGGCCCGCAAGCTCGAGACGGAGCGGGACATCCTCCGTCAGGCGGCGAAGTATTTCGCCGGGGAGACGAACTGGTGAACCGCTTCCAGTTTGTTGAGGACCACAAGGACGCCTACGGCGTGAAGCGGTTGTGTGAGGTCGTCGAGGTCGCCCGCTCGTCGTTCTACGCCTGGCTGGACTCCGCCGGGCGGCGAGCCGCGAAGGCGACAGACGACGCGGTGTTGGCGGCGCGGATCCGGGTGCTGCAAGACCCCGCTCAGGGTGGCGACCGCGCCTACGGGGCGCCCAGGATCACCGCCGACCTCAACGACGGTGTGCCCGTTGCGGAGCGGGTGAATCACAAGCGCGTCGCGCGGGTAATGCGTGAGCACCGTCTCGCGGGGATCCGGTTGCGACGACGGGTGAAGACCACGATCCCGGACCAGTCCGCCAGGCGCTTCCCCGACCTGATCGGACGGGACTTCTCCGTCGGCGACCCCGGCCGCCGCTACGTGGGCGACATCACCTACCTGCCTATCGCCGACGGCACGAACCTCTACCTCGCGTCCTGCATCGATCTCGGCTCCCGGAAGCTCGCGGGCTGGCAAGTCGCCGACCACATGCGCACCGAACTCGTCGAAGACGCCCTCCGTGCCGCGCACCACGACCGCGGGTCGCTGGTCGGCGCGATCTTCCACTCCGACCACGGCAGCGTCGGTGGATTCAATCGGTCGTCGCAACACCCTCTCGGAATCACTGGAGGTATGGGCGATGGCAAGCAAGGACTGGGCGAGGAAGATCAGTGACGTGCCCGAGGGGACACGTCGGCAGTGGAGAGCGGAT
>NZ_JAKRLB010000041.1:0-4019 GCF_022664405.1 Micrococcus luteus
CAACCGGCTCAAACAGTGGCGAGGGATCGCGATGCGTTCGGACAAGTACGCCCGGAACTATCACGCCGGGCTCAGCCTCGCAGCGACACTGCACTGGCTGACTACCCTACTTTAGCAACACGCCCTAAGACTGCGTCCGGGCGGGTTCGGGGCCGACCTGCCGGCCGGGTCACACGCAGCTGTTCCAGCAGCGGCAGCAGCATGGGCGAGTCCCCTGCTTGGCCAGGGGTGATCAGGCTGACCAGTGGCAGCCCTGCACCGTCGACGAGCTGGTGGATCTTCGTGCTCAACCCGCCCCGTGAGCGCCCGATACCGTGATCGGCGGGCTCTTCACGCAGATTCTTGTAGTTCGATCCAGCCCCCTGTGAGGCGCGTGGTGTTCGTCGCGTGCTGATGTGCCCGGGCGATCGTGGAGTCCACCGCCACCGACCAGTCGATAAGGCCTTCAGCGTCAGCAGCCGCCGTGAGGGTCGCCAACACCGTGTCCCAGGTGCCCTCTTCGGCCATGCGCCGATGCCAGGTCCACACGGTCTGCCAGGGCCCGTAGACCTCGGGCAGATCACGCCACGGAATCCCGCACCTGTACCGGTAGATGATGGCCTCGACCATCGTGCGGGCATCGGCGAAGGGTCGGCCCTGTCGGCCCGTGCGGGCTGGGAGCATCGGGGCGATCAGCGCCCACTGAGCATCGGAGAGGATTTGGAACCGGGACATGCCTTTCAGGGTGTCAGCCGACCCCTGGACTCATTGTCAGACACGCCCTAGCGGTCACCTTCGACGTCAGCCGCGGCGGTGCAGGGGGACCGCGTCGTTCCCGTGCACGTGTCGATGCTGAGACTCAGACAGTCGTCTTCGAGAAGAGTGTTTCCCTGATGACGTCGTCGGCCATCCCATCAACCATCTCCACGTAGGAGGACAGGGGGCCTTCGCTCGCAGAGAAGTAGGACAGCATCGTCCCGCGCACCACGGACCTGACATCACCGGCCCCGACGGTCACCCCTCCTTCGATGAGGTTGGAGAGTCGCGCGGACGCCGCACTGAGGGCCTCCTCCGCTGATGCGTGATACTTCGCCCCGACGTGACTGGTCTTCCGGCATACGACAACGCTGTCGAGGCTTGATGGTTCTCGGGCTCCGGCTTTCACCACGCTCGTAGACATCTCACCCGTCACAGGCTGGACCGCCGTGACGGTCAGTCCGGCCGCCTTTAGGGCCTCAATCAGTTCCACCCAACCGGCCACCCTGGCCTGGTGGAAAGTGAAAGCAACAATCCCTTCCGGCTTGAGTACTCGGGAGCACTCCTTCCAGACCCCTGAAATGGCCTTTCCGAAAGCGGCGGGATCAGCGTCCTGAACCTCACCGTCAGATCGAGTAGATTCGGCCGCCGAATAGCCGTCGAACGGGTCCATCTGTCGCAACCATGCGTGGAAGAAGTCGGCCAACTCTGCATAGTGCACGTTGTCCATGTACGGCGGGTCTGTGATGACCATGTCGACCGAAGCGGAAGGCAGATCGGTCGCCGCCGAGTTCCCAGTCCGCACGTAGGCTCGCGCGTCTGTCGACTCGAGCTCAGTCCAAGACATTGCCACCGGGCCAGAAACAGGACAAGAAATGCCAACTGTGCGCTCTACCTTGCCGCGCCGTTCAACCAGATCAGCAGGTTCATTCTTGTAGTCATGGGCTCGGCTCAGTCGAGACTTCTTGAAAGTGGAGAACGAGCCCGAACTCTTCGGATGTCCCCATGGGTGAGCCTCAAGCGGCGTTCGTTGAGGCTTCAAAATGTGGTGCGAGAACATGTGTCGAACTGCGCCGGTTCCTTCCCCCTTGAAGGAGGTGAACATGTTATTGAACTCAAGCGTGCCTGAGAAAAGAGCTACCAGAGCCTCGCGCTCAGGGCACTCTGGAAGATCACGCAATGCCGTGGCCAAGAGCGACAGTGAATACAACTGGCGCGCGTTGAAAAAGTCGGCCCACCGCCTGTAGTTCCAGCGCATGGCCTGGACGGTGTTGTTGCCAGGTTCAAGACTTCCCTGCGGCAAGATCGACCCATCAGGCAGTGACGCCAGCCGTTCCTCGCACTCCCCATACAGGTTGCGATCCCAATCCGTGATGGGCTCGTATGCCTTGGCTCCGGCGCTGTCGACCACCATCTTCGCGTACATGACGCGCTCGGGGAGGTTACCTCCAAGGGAGTCGATCACATTGTTCTCGTGACCATGTCGGCACCTGACCTTCGGGCCATGCACCGGGCCTCGTTTGTCCACCCACTCTCCGCACGTGCACCTGAATGCCTCGAATGCGCCTCGTTGCTCGGACAGAGAAAGACAATGGGGACAAACAACACGCAGTGCCCGTCCGGCTCCTCCGCTGACATGCTTGGAATACACGGGTGAGTCGAAAAGGTGCGTCGGCTCGTTGCACGTTAGGCAATCAACTTTCGTGGCCCAGAAGTAGTAGAGGACGGTGCGCCCCTCCTGGTCACGATGGACTCGGTCGATTTCTTCACGGACCTGGGCCTCTACAGTCGAGTAGAGCTTCTCCAAGGTTTCCCAGTCCCAACGCTGGATTGCCTGGCGCTGAACCAGGGTGGCGACTGGGTTGATGTCGAAACCGACAGCGGTCGCGCCGAACTTGAGCGATTCCACGACTGTGGTGCCCGAACCAGCGAAGGGATCGAAAATCGTCAAACCGTTCAACGATGTGCGCGAGTTATAGGCATCCAGGGCCTCGGCCGTACTTGAGGCGGACGCGGAGGCGATGATTCCACGAAAGACCGTGCCAAGCCGTTTGGCCCACCATTTGTGCGTCGACGTCGCGGGTCGGTGCACCTCTTTGCGCCAGGATTCCTTAGTGCCAACATGGCTGAGCATGAGCCCCGGGAAGCCCTCTTCCAGTGCACTTCTCGCAGGCACCTCGGTCGGCCCTTTGCGAGTTGGCAGTTCCAGGTCCAGCGTCTCGCGCTGGCTCGTAGTCACTGAGCGCCCTCGACTCCGCCGACGGTCGTTGTCTCACTGGTGGCCTCAACCATGGAGACGGTCTTGTCATCTCCCAGGCCGCGCATTCGGAATGCGGTGAAGTTGTGCACGCGGCCCGCATTTGGGTTCGGCCGCTTCGTTGTCGTCATCTCGTTGGTTTCAAGATTGAACTCATAAGCACACACGACTTCGTCTACCTCGGTGCGCGACAGTGACCCGACCTGCACCAGTTCGTCACTCTCAGGAACGTAGCCTTCCGGCATGATGAGGGTGCTTACCCCGGTGGTATTTTGTGCTAGAGCAAATGGAGTCGGAACCACGTACATCTTCCGGTCTCTAACGAGGATGTCGCCATAAGAACCGAACCCGCGGAACGACTTGTTCTTATGCGTGTAATCGTCGTCAGCATTCAGGAAGGAAGCGTGGCACACCACTAGGTCTACGACCGGGTACTCGTTACCCTCATCCGTGGCTTTCGGGTAGCGCCCGAAGACGTAGTAGACCTCTCGCCCGTTATGACGCGGCGTAGGCACCTGGCTATTCGCGTCGTAGTCAGCCTCTCGTCCAGGCCAAGCCAGGCCCTTGACCTCGAATCCCACGGGGTAGTCGACAAGTCGGAAGTCGGGATAGGTATTGCGGCCAGGCTCGTCGTGGTTGAGACCACAATCGTTGAGCCGGTCACCGACCCAGTTCTGGAAGTGATACTCCTTGTCACTGCGGCTAACTCGCTTGATGAGGGTGCCCTGCACTCGGGCACGCTCACATTCTAGGTACATCTGCTCTACGGCCTTCATCGGGTCCTCCGCTCGTTCCGGCTAGTCGGTCACTCGCCACCATGCTATCGACGAGCGGGCTCCGCCTGGGCGGAAAAGTATGCCTACAGCAGTTCCAAGAGCTCGCACGGCAAATTCACCACAGCTGGGCTGACCCCGTTTCGTAGGTCCAGTCGTTATGAGAGTCGTCCTGTTGCCCGCGGTCGCGGGCAGGGAGACTGGTCAGATCATGACGAACAGCAGGAAGCGTCACACCCCCGAGCAGGTCGTCC
>NZ_JAKRLB010000042.1:0-3591 GCF_022664405.1 Micrococcus luteus
GCTCGGCGTGAGGCCCTGGCGGTGTGGGTGAACCACTACAACTACCATCGGCCTCATACCTCCTGCGGGGACGCCCCTCCGGCCTCGTTGGCCCCGGCCCGAGTCAACAACGTCATGACCTCTTACATCTAGCACTATCAACCTCTTGTGATGCTCGTCGAACTCACCTCGCCACGACTCGGCGCAATGAGGTGTATAGCGTCTGCCGGCTTACCCCGAACGTGCGCGCCACCTCAGCCTTCGGGATCCCCATCTCGATCATCACGCGCGCCTGCTCCACATCGGTGTCCGAGAGCTTCGGGGCCTGCACGTACTTGCCGCGGGCCTTAGCCAAGGCGATGCCCTCAGCCTGACGCTCCTTGATCCGCCGGCGCTCGAACTCAGCGAACGCCGCCAGGATGCCCAGCATGAGCCCATCCACCGGTGAAGCGCCGGACTTGTCCACGGTGATCCGCTCGGACACGAACTGCACTGCACACCCCTTGGCGGTGAGCTCGTCCACGATGGCGTACAGGTCCCGCGTGTCCCGTCCCAGCCGGTCCATGGAGGCGACCTTCACCAGGTCCCCCTCGCGGACGTACTTCATCAGCTCAGCCAACCCGGTGCGCTTAGCTCGGGAGCTGCCCGAGATCTTGTCCTGGAAGATCCGGTCGCACTCCCCCACCGCCTCGAGCTGACGATCCAGGTTCTGCTCCGCCGAGCTCACCCGCACATAGGCCACAGTCTGTCCAACCACGTCTTAGACCCTCCGACACTTGTGTCCAACGGACCCGATTGGGACCGTCTCTGACGTGATGGTCTCGTGACCGGGCAGGGTGTGTAAAGGGGTATACCCGGCTGGACGACTATCGGAGGGGCGCGGATCCACCCTTCTCGCCCTCACTTGCGAACATCTCAGCCCCGGTAATCTCGCCCCATGCCTGAGACTCAGCCGGCCCAGCTCTTCTCCTTCGGGACCTTGACCCAGCCGCAGGTGCAACACGCTCTCTTCGGCGGACCCGTGCCCTCCCAGCCTGCCGGCCTCCCCGGCCATGGCCTGGTGTACGTCCCCATCACGGACCCCGATGTCATCCGTCTCTCTGGCGCCGCTGAGCACCGGGGCCTGGCCCGACGGGTGGAGGAGGCCGTTCAGGGCCACGTGCTCACCCTGAGCACCGAGCAACTGGCCGCCGCCGACGCCTACGAGGTGGACGCCTACGTCCGCCGGCGGGTGCAGCTCACCACGATCGGTCCAGGGGACGAACCCCGCGCCGGTACGGCATGGGCCTACGTCGCCGCAGACCCATTGACCGCCGCTGAACGCATCGCCGTCGTGGGCGACTCGATCGCGTTCGGTCTTGACGACCCCGACGGAGGCTGGGCCGGACACCTGACACGACAGCACAGCAACACCTACGGACGGCGGGTGTGGAATCTCGCCGTCCCCGGCCTCACTCTCCGACAGCTCACCCATCACATCGACGCTGAGACTGCTCTGCGCCGTGTGGACACCGTCGTCATCGCGGCCGGCATCAACGACCTGGCCGCCGACCACGGTCCCGCCCATCCTGCCGAGCTCGTGACGATGATGGACGCGATGTGCACCCGGCTGGAGGGCGTCGGTCGCCGACCCGTCGTCCTGACACCCGTGTGGCTCGACGTCAAGCGTGCCTCCGAGCAGTTCAGCATGCAGGTACGCCTTCAGGACGCCGCGAACTACCGTGACCGGCTGATCTGCTGGGCCACTCAGACCCACCGCGACGTCATAGACCTCTGGCCCGTCCTGGAAGGTCGGACGGACTGGTTCACCGACGGGGTCCATCCCGACGCCGAGGGCCACGCCCAGCTCTGGAAGCGTATGGCTCCTAACCCGACAGCCCGATAAGCGAACCACCCCGGCTTCCCGAGGCAGCACGGGACGGAATCGGTCGTTTGTGCTACATGAGGATCGGCACGAGACAGTCGATCTCACCTTCGCGCCGGTAGCTCTCGATTTGGGGACGCGTGGAGTCGTGCTCCGCGTGAGCGAAGAGGACATCCAAGGCTTCACCGATCTGCCCGTAGACCGCTGGCACCTCACCTCGAAGACGCAATCGCAGGTATGCCCCGCCTGGGATCACCGCCTCGTTCAGGCCGAGGGTGTTGTCGGTATCGCGGTCCAGTCCCGCCGCGGTGGCTGTCCCGAGGCATGACTGACACCGCAGGGACGCAACTCCTCTGGGACACTAGAAGCCGTGGACAGCAAGGACCTATGGATCGAAGAACCCGCCCCAGGGAACCCCTGGGGCCTGCCGCACCGGAAGCTCAACTTGGAGCAGATCAAACGCCTCGCCGATGGACCGATTCCCGGTGACGACGACCTCGAGTCCGCCGTGAACCTGGCGAAGCTGGTGCACGAGACATACGAGAACCACGCCACGCACAACGACCACGGACGCACCGACGAGGAAGGCTACGCAATCCTGCGTGCGCTCCGACTCGTTCTCCACCGCTACGGCATCCCCTTGGACCTGCCGTGGAGAGACTTCTCCTCGTTCCGTACCTACTGGATCGCAGAGGGAGCCTCGGGCGGAGGTTCGTGGCAGATGCGCCGAGAGATGCTGGCCAAACACTTCGACCCGGTATTCCAGACCCTCCATGCAAGGGAAGAGGAACAGTCCCGCGGCGCCCTTGCCTCGGGTGTCTCCCCTCACCCGAATACTGGCTGGACCCAGGTGGACGACGAGATCGCCCAGCTCCGCACACGGTTCCGCACCGCTAGCGGTATGCAGGACTACCGGGACACCGGAAACAGGTGCGTGGCTGTCCTCGAAGCGCTCAGCCGACAGGTGTACGACCACGCCCAACACGGCACACCCGGTCAGTCCGAGCCACCCGTGGACAAGACGAACATCCGGCTCGAGGCATACATCAACGCCACCCTGCCAGGGAACGCCAACGAAGAACTCCGCGGCCTGGTCAAGAAAGCGTCGGCCCTCGCGCACAAGGTCAAGCACTCACCCAACGCGGACCGTCGGTCAGCAGGCATCGCCGCCGACTCCGTCATCCTCATCGCCAACATCATTCGACGGCTGGACAGCTAGGGCGTGTCTGACAATAGTTTGGACCACGCGATCACCGCGTTCAGCGCCACGGCAGCCCGGTAGACGATCGCGTACTTGTCGTACCGGGTCGCCAGGCCCCGCCATTGCTTCAGGTGCGCGTACTGGCGTTCGATGAGATTGCGGCCCTTGTAGGCGTCCGCGTCGAGGCCCACGGGTCGGCCGCCGACTGAGCCGTGGCGGCTGCGGTGGCCCTGCTGGTCCGCCGGCTCGGGGATGACGGTCTTGAGGCCACGGGCGCGCAGGTGGGTGCCGATCGCCCGCGATGAGTACGCCTTCTCGCCCAGCACCGCCTTGGGGGCGGGTCCGGGGCCGGCCTGTCGGCCGGGCCACGCGCAACTGACCCAGCAGAGGCAGCAGCATGGGCCAGTCTCCTGCTTGGCCAGTTGAGTCCCGGATAGTGGTGTAACCCTCCCCGGTGGCCACGACCATCTTCGAGACGGACGCGGTCACCGTGGGAGCCTTCGAGCGAACCTTCCACAGCACTCTCGAAAGGACATCACCACGATGA
>NZ_JAKRLB010000043.1:0-3083 GCF_022664405.1 Micrococcus luteus
CCGGCTCGTCGAAGGTCAGGCCGTCACGAACTGGAAGCAGGCCCTCGCCCAGCTCGCCGCGGCCTACCCCGACCGGATCAACCCCTACCTGTGACCACCCCGCTTACACAGACAAGTTGACACGCCCAGGCCCACTCGTCTCATCTCAGCCGGCGCCTCGTGGCAAGAACCTCATGACCCACAACACCTAGTTCGCCACGCAGCTTCACCCGCGTTCGTCGGGCAGACGAAGACCACAGCAGTGTGCGCCTCGGCCCTTCTCCGCGACCCGGGGTCGAGCATGACCGGCGCGGGACCCGTCAAGACTCTTGCCGATGCTGTGAGCTTGATGGACTCGCGCGACCTCGTGATCGACTGCACGGGCAGCCGGCTCGTGTGGCACATGCTCCAACACGCGGCCCGTCTTTCAGGCGCGCGGTTCCTTCATGTCGCAATCGTGGGCCAGGGCCAGTTCGGGCGAGCGGACATCTGTCCGCCTCTCAATGCAGCTGAGCCTCTGTCGATGGACCCTCTGGAAGGTGCCATCGAAGGCGAGTATGAGACCGGCTGCGGGGACCCGATCTCACCGACACCACCGGCTGCAGTAATAGAAACCGCTGGAATGGGAGCCCGGCTTGCGATCAGGCTGCTCTGTGGCGAAGAGGTGCCCCCCGCGGGCGAGTCACGCGCATTGTTCGAGCTGCCAACGTGAGAGTTGCGACCATCAATGCTGATGCCTGGACAGAGCTCACCCAGGCAGCGAGCCGCGCCCTGCCACGTGAGACGGGCGGCCTGCTTCTCGGCTACTACATCGAGACCGAACCGCACATAGTGCAATGCGTCGAGGTCCCTGATCCCACAGCGACCTCTGTGCGCTATCGCCGGGACGCGACCATAGCTGCAGCAACGTTGAGGCAGACGAGGGCATTAGGCCCCGAAAACACTACGGGGTACATCGGTGAGTGGCACAGTCATCCCGGACCGAACGGTCCGAGTGAGACTGACTCGCTCGCCCTGCGCCAGCTGGCCAAGGCGGGGGCGCATGATGTGCTCCTAGTGGTCGTCGCCCGCACCGCAACAGACTGGATCAGCCACGCGCGGGAAGCGAATCCAGATGGCAACCTCCAGCGACTAGTGCTAGAAGTTGCCTCCAGCAGAAAGGATAACCCCCATGAGTTCACCAATTGATCTGAATTTAGCCTTTCAGGCTCGGCAACGTACCCTCTCCGCAGAACTCGGTATCCCTCTGGAGTTCACCGACCATCCAACCTCCATCGGTAATGCCTCCGAGGCGAACTGGACGAGAATGCTTCGCACCTACCTGCCAGGACGTTATGAAGTCGGCCCTGTACACGCCCTGGATATCACCGGCGGCCAAAGCCACCAGATCGATATCGCTATTTACGACCGCCAATACGCCCCCATCTGGTTCGAGTCACCCGCGGGGGAGCGGATCGTGCCAGTGGAGAGCATTTACGCCGTGTTCGAGGTGAAGCAAAAAATAAATGCTTCGAACCTACGCTATGCCGCCCGGAAAGCAGCTTCGGTGCGCCAACTGACGCGGACTAGTTGTTGTGGGTCATGAGGTTCTTGCCACGAGGCGCCGGCTGAGATGAGACGAGTGGGCCCCGCCCCGCAGGATGGAAGTTCCTCAACAACCCACCTGCCCGAAAAGACCCACTCATGACTCACGCTAACGCACCCCTGACCCCCACTGGCCGTCTCAGGATGGTCCACCGCCACCTGCACGACGGGATCCCACAAGCGCACGTGGCCGCCGAGTTCCGGGTGAGCCGGCCCACGGTGGCCACCTGGGTCGCCCGCTACCGCGCCCAGGGAGAAGCCGGCCTTCAGGACCTGCCCAGCCGGCCGCACCGTTCACCTGCCCAGCTCGATCCGGTCCTGGTCGCCCAGATCCACGCCCTGCGGCGGGAGCGCAAGTGGTCCGCACGGCGCATCCATCACCACCTCGTCTCTGAAGGCCACCGGGTGTGTCTTCGTACCGTGGGACGGTGGCTGCACCGACTCGGGATCTCCCGCCTACGGGACCTGACCCCGGCCGGAGAAGACCTGCGCCAACGACCCCAGAAGATCACCGCGAGAGGGCCGGGGCACATGGTGCACCTGGGTCAAGTCCCTGGAAGTGGTGTAACCGTCTTCGAGGTTGTAGGGGGCTTGTACCTGTCAGGTCTGCAGGGTCGGCATCACCTCCGTGCTCATCACGGTCTCTTGCTCCGTGGTCAGGGGCTCACGGCACCGGGCGAGCAGTTCCAGGCCGAGATACCGGCGGCCTTCGGCCCATTCATCTGTCTGCTCGGCCAGCACGGCCCCGACCAGGCGCACCACGGCATCCCGGTTCGGGAAGATCCCCACCGAGTCCGTGCGGCGCCGGATCTCCCGGTTCAGCCGCTCGGCGGGGTTGTTCGACCAGATCTGGCACCACACGTCCCTCGGGAACGAGGTGAACGCGAGGATGTCCTGTCGAGCGGCGTCTAAGTGGGCGGCCACCGCGGGCAACCTGTCCTGCACGTAGTCCAACAGGCGCTCGAACTGGGCGTGCACGGCCGGCCCGTCGGGCTGGTCATACACGCTGTGCAGCATGGCCTTCACCGCCGGCCACATGCTCTTCGGGGTCACGGCCATCAGATTCGCCGCGTAATGGGTGCGGCAGCGTTGCCACACGGCCCCGGGCAGGTTCGCCGCCACTGCTTCCACGAGGCCGCGATGGGAGTCCGAGGTCACCAGTGCCACCCCGGCCAGCCCCCGGGCCACCAGATCCGCGAAGAACTCGTTCCACCCCGCCCCGGACTCCGTGGTGGCCACCCTCAGCCCGAGGACCTCGCGGCGCCCGTCCGCGTTGACCCCGGTGGCGACCATGGCCACCGCGTTGACCACACGCCCGCCCTCACGCACCTTCATGGTCAGGGCGTCGGCGGCGAGGAACACGAACGGGCCGGCCTCGCCCAGAGGCCGGTGGCGGAAAGCCTCGATGTGCTCGTCCAACTCCTGTGCCATCCGGCTGACCTGGGACTTCGAGAGCGAGTCGATGCCCAGCTGCCGTACGAGCTTGTCCATGCGCCGGGTCGAGACCCCGGCCAGGTAGC
>NZ_JAKRLB010000044.1:0-2646 GCF_022664405.1 Micrococcus luteus
TGTAAGCGGCCATGAAAAGCTGCCCATAGGTGGCCAGGGAATGACCCGCTGACGGCCATGAGGACTGCCCAGTGATGGCCACGGGAACTGCCCGGTGCTGGCCATCTGGTTTGCCCGCGTTGCTCGTTGCCCGCCGCGTCGTGAGCCGGCGGGGGCCTCCTCCCCGGGTTGGATATCGGTGTCGAATCGAATCCAGCGAGGAAGAGGCCCTGAATGAAGGATGCCGCAGAAACCATGAAAATACTCAGTGCCTATGACCTGACCAAGTCATTGCGGGGCGCCGCCGAGCTGGCCGGTTGCTCCCATCACACCGTGGCCCGGCTGGTGCGGGCCCGCGACGCCGGCCAGACCCCTGGATCCGGAGCCAGCCGCCCGAAGGTCACCGATGTCTGGCTGCCCAAGATCGAGGAATGGGTCGAGGCCTCCACGGGCAGGATCCGCGCCGATGTCGTGCACGCCAAGCTCACCGCAATGGGCTACACCGGCTCTGAGCGCTCCACCCGGCGGGCGGTGGCCGAGGTGAAGGCCGCCTGGCGGGCCGGGAAGCGCCGGGTGCACCGGCCCTGGATCACCGAGCCGGGCGCATGGCTGCAGTACGACTTCGGCGATGGGCCGGCGATCGACGGGGCCAAGACGGTGCTGTTCGTGGCCTGGCTGGCCTGGTCCCGCTACCGGATCGTCATCGCCCTGCGTGATAGGACGGCTCCGAGTGTGTTCGCCGCCCTGGACCGGTGCTTCCGGCTGATCGGGGGCGCGCCGACCTATGTGCTGACGGATAACGAGAAGACAGTGACGGTCTCTCATGTGGCCGGGGTGCCGGTGCGTAACCAGGCCACCGTGGCGTTTGCTCGGCATTACGGCGTGGAGGTGCTGACCTGCCAGCCAGCGGATCCGGCCGCCAAGGGCGGGGTGGAGAACGCGGTGAAGCTGGCCAAGGCCGACCTGGTCCCGAAGGACACCAACCTGCGGGACCAGTACGCCTCGTTCGCTGAGCTCGAGGCCGCCTGCGCGGGGTTCATGGCCATGGTGAACTCCCGGGAGCACCGGGTGACCCGGCGCCGCCCGGACCACATGCTCGCCGAGGAGACCAGCGCGTTGCATCGGATCCCCGCCACGGCGCACACCGTGGCCTACGGGGTGGGACGGAAGGTGCCGGAGAACACGCCGATGGTCTCCTTCGAAAACGCCCAGTACTCGGTGCCCGCGCACCTGCTCGGGGCCGAGGTGTTCGTGCGCCATCACGGCACCGGACCGGACTCGATGGTGGTGATCATGCACGCCGGTGCGCAGGGGCCGGTGGAGGTCGCCCGGCACCGGGTGGCCCGGCCCGGGTCCCCGGCCATCGACGACGCGCACTTCCCCGGCCACGAGACGGACAAGGTGCCCGGGGACTACACCCCGGTGCCCCGTTCGGCGGCGGAGGCCGAGTTCCTGGCCATCGGGGCCGGAGCGAGGACCTGGCTGGTGGAGGCCGCCGCGGCCGGCACCAGCCGGATCGGTCAGAAGATGGCCGAGGCCGTCACCCTGGCCAAGCTCGCCGGCACCGACCAGGTCGACCGCGCCCTCGGGGTGGCCGCGGTGCACCAGCGCTTCGCCCACGGCGACCTGGCCTCCCTGCTCACCGCCGCCGGCCACCGCACCGGGATGCACACCGCCACCGAGGAACGGTCCCTGACCCAGGGCACCGCCGGCTGGGCCGGCCTCGGTACCTCCAACACCGAGGGGGCAGCCCGGTGAGCATCCACACCCCGAACACCGCCGCACCGGCGCTGCCGGCCGATTTGGAGGCGCTGTTGCGGCAGCTGAAGATGCCCCACGCCCGCGGTATCGCCGCCGAGGTACTGGCCACCGCCCGGGCCCAACGCTGGGAGCCGGCCGAGGTCCTCAAGGCCCTGCTGGTCGAGGAGACCACCGGTCGGGCCCGATCCATGCTCGCCGCCCGGCGCAAGGCCGCCGGGTTCCCCACCGGCAAGACCTTCACGACCTGGGATCCGGGCGCCTCCTCGATCCCGGCCCCGACCCAGCAGTCCCTGCGCACCCTGGAATGGCTCTCGCGCAGAGAGAACCTCGTGGTCTGCGGGCCCTCCGGCACCGGCAAGACCTTCTTCCTCGAGGCCCTGGGCCAGCAGGCCGTGGAGGAGGGCAAGCGGGTGGCCTGGTTCACCCTGGAGGACCTCGGGGCGATGATCCGGGCCCACCGGCCCGATGACACCATCACCAAAGCCGTCGCCCGAATCCTGCGCGCCGACCTGATCGTCATCGACGACATCGGCCTGCTGCCGGTCGCCGACGATGCCGCCGAGGGCCTCTACCGCATCGTGGACGCCGCCTACGAGAAACGCTCCGTAGCGATCAGCTCGAACCTGCACCCGGCCGGCTTCGACGAGCTGATGCCCAAGACCCTGGCCAACGCCACCGTGGACCGGCTCCTGCACCACGCCCACGTGTGCCAGACCACCGGAGACTCCGTACGGATGACCCAGGCAATGGCCGGGAAGGGAGTCATGCCACTGAACTGATCCCATCACGGTGGCCAGCACCACCACCCAAACGGGCAAACCAGCTGGCCACCAGTGGGCAGTTCTGATGGCCACCAGCGGGAAGAAACACTGGCCGCCTATGGGCAGAACTCAATGGCCCTTGACA
>NZ_JAKRLB010000045.1:0-1198 GCF_022664405.1 Micrococcus luteus
CACAAGGAGGCTCCAACGGTTTGTAGGCACATGGTTTCAGGTACTATTTCACTCCCCTCCCGGGGTACTTTTCACCATTCCCTCACGGTACTGATCCGCTATCGGTCAACAGGTAGTATTCAGGCTTACCAGGTGGTCCTGGCAGATTCACACGGGATTCCTCGGGCCCCGTGCTACTCGGGCAACCCTCCAACAGCGGCGGAACACATTTCGACTACGGGACTCTCACCCTCTACGGTCCAGCATCCACACTGGTTCGTCTATATGCCCGCACCTCACTGCGCCATGCCGGCAGACATGACAAGGAGGGGCCCACAACACCGCACATGCAACCCCTGCCGGGTATCACACACATACGGTTTAGCCCCATCCGCGTTCGCTCGCCACTACTAACGGAATCACTTTTGTTTTCTCTTCCTGTGGGTACTGAGATGTTTCACTTCCCCACGTTCCCTCCACCCGGTCTATGTGTTCAACCGGGGGTCACACGACACGTCGTGCGGGGTTTCCCCATTCGGAAATCCTGGTCTCAACGTCCGGTTATCGACTCCACCAGGCTTATCGCAGATTCCCACGTCCTTCTTCGGCTCCTGTTGCCAAGGCATCCACCATGCGCCCTTGGAAACTTTCACACACAATGAAAGTCCTCAAATGAGCAATATCTAACTAAGATGTCATTCTCGGCATCACCACACCTCACACACCACCCCAGGGGGAACAGTGCGATCAACGATGCAGCAACAAAAAATAAGATGCTCGCGTCCACTATGCAGTTCTCAAACAACAACCCACACCCCATCCACCAACCCTCAAGGCCAGCTTCACAAGATACGGACACCAGAAACAACAACCCCAACCCTCACAGGTCAGGGCACCTGCTGTTCCAGGACCCAACAGTGTGCCAACACCAGCCCGCAGCCACCAACACCACCCATTCCAACCACACCCTCACAGGCATGACGTACTCGAGCACTGCCGGCACCACCACTGGCACCATTCGTTGATGTTCCACCCATGAGCAACCCGCCATCACACACGCGGTGATGCAACGGGCACTGATGCTCCTTAGAAAGGAGGTGATCCAGCCGCACCTTCCGGTACGGCTACCTTGTTACGACTTAGTCCCAATCGCTGGTCCCACCTTCGACGGCTCCCCCCACAAGGGTTAGGCCACCGGCTTCGGGTGTTACCAACTTTC
>NZ_JAKRLB010000045.1:1287-2603 GCF_022664405.1 Micrococcus luteus
ACCGTATCTCTACGGCGATCGAGAACATGTCAAGCCTTGGTAAGGTTCTTCGCGTTGCATCGAATTAATCCGCATGCTCCGCCGCTTGTGCGGGCCCCCGTCAATTCCTTTGAGTTTTAGCCTTGCGGCCGTACTCCCCAGGCGGGGCACTTAATGCGTTAGCTGCGGCGCGGAAACCGTGGAATGGTCCCCACACCTAGTGCCCAACGTTTACGGCATGGACTACCAGGGTATCTAATCCTGTTCGCTCCCCATGCTTTCGCTCCTCAGCGTCAGTTACAGCCCAGAGACCTGCCTTCGCCATCGGTGTTCCTCCTGATATCTGCGCATTCCACCGCTACACCAGGAATTCCAGTCTCCCCTACTGCACTCTAGTCTGCCCGTACCCACCGCAGATCCGGGGTTAAGCCCCGGACTTTCACGACAGACGCGACAAACCGCCTACGAGCTCTTTACGCCCAATAATTCCGGATAACGCTCGCACCCTACGTATTACCGCGGCTGCTGGCACGTAGTTAGCCGGTGCTTCTTCTGCAGGTACCGTCACTTTCGCTTCTTCCCTACTGAAAGAGGTTTACAACCCGAAGGCCGTCATCCCTCACGCGGCGTCGCTGCATCAGGCTTGCGCCCATTGTGCAATATTCCCCACTGCTGCCTCCCGTAGGAGTCTGGGCCGTGTCTCAGTCCCAGTGTGGCCGGTCACCCTCTCAGGCCGGCTACCCGTCGTCGCCTTGGTGAGCCATTACCTCACCAACAAGCTGATAGGCCGCGAGTCCATCCAAAACCGATAAATCTTTCCAACACCCACCATGCGGTGGACGCTCCTATCCGGTATTAGACCCAGTTTCCCAGGCTTATCCCAGAGTTAAGGGCAGGTTACTCACGTGTTACTCACCCGTTCGCCACTAATCCACCCAGCAAGCTGGGCTTCATCGTTCGACTTGCATGTGTTAAGCACGCCGCCAGCGTTCATCCTGAGCCAGGATCAAACTCTCCGTAAAAAAATTACAGAACAACACCGTGGCAGCCGGAAATAACCACCACGACATCCATTCAATACCTAGCAAACCATCACCACACCACGGGGGTGGCAGGCGATGATCAACCAATATGTGTTAAAACAATTGGCATCAACAAACTTGGCACACTATTGAGTTCTCAAACAACAGGCGCTTCCAGCTTCAGCGACCCGCTCCGCGGGCCGTTTCGCTCTGGAGCAACTTCTCCATCCTAGACCATCCGTTTCGACCGTGTCAACTCCGTGTCCGAAGCATTCACCGTCCGTTCACATGGCCGGGCTAGAAAACCTTACCACG
>NZ_JAKRLB010000046.1:0-1775 GCF_022664405.1 Micrococcus luteus
GGATCCCGTCGTGCAGGTGGCGGTGGACCATCCTGAGACGGCCAGTGGGGGTCAGGGGTGCGTTAGCGTGAGTCATGAGTGGGTCTTTTCGGGCAGGTGGGTTGTTGAGGAACTTCCATCCTGCGGGAGAGGCCCACGGGCGTGTCAGATGGTCTGTGTAAGCCGTACCGAGAGGAACGGTAAGAATCATGACCATGATCGACGAGAAGGGGGCTTGACCCCGGTTCTTGGACACGCTGAATCCAGCACCTGCTGGGGAAGCGAGATGATCCAGGAATCATGGCCAGGAAGAACTACTCCGAGGAGTTCCGTCGTCAGGCCGTCGACTTGTACGAGTCCACCCCGGGCGCCACGGTCCGCGGCATCGCCGAGGATCTCGGCATCGTGCGCGGCACGCTGCGGCACTGGCTCGAGGTCTACGGGACCGGCAAGAAGACCGCCGCTGACGGGACATTGACCTCCAGCCCACTGCAGTCCAAGCCGTCGCCGACAAGCCCTACGGGTCCCGCCGGTGAGACGCCTGAGCAGAAGATCGCCCGGCTCGAGGCCCGGGTCAACGAGCTCGAGGTCGAGACGACGAAGCTGACCACCGAGCGGGAGATCCTCCAGCGGGCGGCCAAGTATTTCGCTGGGGAGACGGGCTGGTGAGTCGCTTCCAGTTCGTCGCCGACAACTCCGCCACCTTCGAGGTGAAGCGACTGTGTGAGCTCGTCGAGATCGAGCGCTCGTCCTACTACGCCTGGCTCAAGGCTGCCCCGGCCCGAGAAGCCAGGGCAGCTGACGACGCGGCGCTGGCATAGCGGATCAGGGCTGTCCATGCCGAGGACAACACCCAGGGTGCGCCACGGATCACCGCCGAGCTCAACGACAGCGCGCCTGCCGGTGAGCGGGTAAACCACAAGCGCGTCGCCAGGGTGATGCGGCTGCAAGGAATCCGGGGCTATGTGAAGAAGCGGCGGGTGCGGACCACGATCCCCGAACCGTCTGGCCAGAAGTACCCCGACCTGCTCAAGCGCGACTTCACCGCCCCGGCGCCAGGGCTGCGCTACGTCGGCGACATCACCTATCTGCCGATCGCCGACGGCACGAACCTCTACCTGGCGACCGTGATCGACTGCTACAGCCGTCGGCTTGTCGGGTGGGCCATCGCTGACCACATGCGTACCGAGCTCGTCGAGGACGCGTTGAAGGCCGCCGCCGCAACCCGGGGCACCCTCAAGGGCAGCGTATTTCACAGCGACCACGGGTCGGTCTACTGCTCGAAGGACTACGCCAAGCTCTGTCGCAAGCTCGGCGTCACCCAGTCCATGGGCGCCGTCGGGTCCAGCGCGGACAACGCGTTGGCCGAGTCGTTCAACGCCACCATGAAGCGCGAGGTTCTCCAAGACGCCGCCTGCTGGAGCAACGAACTGGTCTGCCGCCGGCAGGTCTTCAGGTGGCTCGTCCGCTACAACACCAAGCGACGCCATTCGTGGTGCCGCTACGTCCCGCCGGTCCTCTACGAGACCGGCAACACCGCTACGCTGCCGACGGCTGCGTAATCACACCCCGTGTCCAAGATCCGGGGGTAGGGCCCAAGAACCCAGGCGAGCCCTCGGGCCAGGACCTGGTCGAGCAGCTGAAAGCCTCAGGGCAGCTTGATTCCCTATTCGCGCAGATCGACGCGGGCGGCGTCGAGCTCACCGGTGACGGCGGGTTCGTGCCCGCGCTGGTCAAGGCCGCGCTCGAGCGGGGCCTGCAGGCCGAGCTGACCAGCCATCTGGGCTACGAGAAGG
>NZ_JAKRLB010000047.1:0-1297 GCF_022664405.1 Micrococcus luteus
CTGGCCCTGCTCGACGACGCGGCCCACGGCCGGCACCGTCCGTGGCGGTGGCCGACCGGCGCGGAGGGACGCACCGCGTGGATCATCGAGGCCGCGGGAGGTCGCGCGGAGACGCTGGCCGCCGTCGCCGGCACGCCCGCTCGGGCCGCGGAGACGGACGCCGCCGAGTCCGCCGCCCCGTCCCGTCTGCGCAAGGCGCTGCCGGCGGTGGCCGGCGTCGTGGTGCTGGCGCTGCTCGCGGTGCTGGCCGGACGCTGGCTGCGGAGCCTGGACCCGGTGGCGGACTTCATCGCGACCTACGACGGGCACCCGGTCCTGCCCGAGGGCACCCCCGAGGGGATGCCCTGGTGGATGGGCTGGCAGCACTTCCTGAACATGTTCCTGATGGTGCTGATCATCCGGACGGGCCTGCAGATCCGCCACGAGACACGGCCTCCGGCCAACTTCACGCCGACGAAGGACGGCCTGTTCTCCGCGCGGGGCAACACCCCGAAGAAGTTCTCGCTCACCATCTGGATGCACCAGGCCCTCGACGCGCTGTGGTTGCTCAACGGCGCGATCTTCGTGGTGCTGCTGATCGTCACCGGCCACTGGGCGCGGATCGTGCCCACGGACCCGCACGTGTTCCAGCACGCCCTGTCCGCCGGCATCCAATACCTGTCCCTGGACTGGCCCACGGAGAACGGCTGGGTGCACTACAACGCGCTGCAGATGCTCTCCTACGCGCTGGTGGTGTTCGTGGCCGCCCCGCTCGCCGCCCTCACGGGCTGGCGCATGTCCTCGTGGTTCCCCACGGAGGCCAAGGGACTGAACAAGGCGTTCCCCATGGAGGTGGCCCGCAAGGTGCACTTCCCGGTGATGGTCTTCTTCGTGGCGTTCATCCTGGTGCATGTGTTCCTCGTGGCCTTCACGGGCCTGCTGACGAACCTGAACCACATGTACACCTCGCGCGGCGGCGCCACCGACGCGTGGGGCCTCGTGGTGTTCCTCGTGAGCGTGGCGGTCACCGCCGCCGCCTGGTTCTTCCTGAAGCCCGCCTTCACGGCCCCCGTGGCCTCCCGCTTCGGCACCGTGGGCCGCTGAGCCGGCCCCACGACGGCGACGCCTCCTCCTCCCCGGACTTTCGAACGTGATGTCGGGGGAATGAGCGCTTTTGAACGTGGGATAGGGGGTGGATTCAATCGGTCGTCGCAACACCCTCTCGGAATCACTGGAGGTATGGGCGATGGCAAGCAAGGACTGGGCGAGGAAGATCAGTGACGTGCCCGAGGGGACACGTCGGCAGTGGAGAGCGGAT
>NZ_JAKRLB010000048.1:0-1181 GCF_022664405.1 Micrococcus luteus
TTCGCGCAGATCGACGCGGGCGGCGTCGAGCTCACCGGTGACGGCGGGTTCGTGCCCGCGCTGGTCAAGGCCGCGCTCGAGCGGGGCCTGCAGGCCGAGCTGACCAGCCATCTGGGCTACGAGAAGGGCTCGAGCGAGGCGCTGAAGCACGCCAACTCCCGCAACGGGACCACCCCGAAGACCGTGGAGTCCGAGGTCGGGCCGATCGAGCTGGACGTCCCGCGAGACCGGGGCGGGTCGTTCACCCCGCGCCTGGTGCCCAAGGGCCAGCGGCGCCTCGGGGGCCTGGATGACATGATCATCAGCCTCTATGCCGGCGGAATGACGATCCGGGACATCCAGCACCACCTGGCCTCCACGATCGGCACGGACCTGTCGCACGAGACGATCTCCAACATCACCGACGCCGTGAGCGAAGAGGTCCTGGCGTGGCAGTCGCGGCCGCTGGAGGAGTTCTATCCGGTGATCTATCTCGACGCAATCCGGATCAAGATCCGAGAGAACAGCCAGGTCCTCAACCGTGCCGCCTACATCGCCGTCGGCGTGGACCTCGAGGGCATCAAGCACGTGCTGGGGATCTGGGTCCAGGACACCGAGGGCTCGGCGTTCTGGGCCCACGTCTGCGCCGATCTCGCCAACCGGGGCGTGCAGGACGTGCTGATCGTGTGCTGCGACGGGCTCAAGGGCCTGCCGGAGGCGATCGAGGCGACGTGGCCGGACTCGATGGTCCAGACCTGCGTGGTTCACCTGATCCGGGCCGCGATGCGGTTCGTGGCCTACCAGGACCGCAAGAAGGTCGCCGCCGCGCTGAAGCCGATCTACACCGCCCCCAACGAAGAGACCGCGAGGAAGGCGCTGGCCGAGTTCGAGGCCTCCGAGCTCGGCACGAAGTACCCGTCTGCAGCCGCGACCTGGGCGAACTCCTGGGAGCGGTTCATCCCGTTCCTGCAGTTCCCACCCATGCTCCGCAAGGTCATCTACACGACCAACAGCATCGAGTCGCTGAACTTCCAGCTACGGAAGGTGACCAAGAACCGCGGCCACTTCCCCTCGACCGAGGCGGCGGTGAAGCTGCTCTGGCTGGCGATCTGCAACATCGAAGACAAACGCGCCGCCGAACGCGCTCGGGACCGGGGCAAACCCGCCGGCCAGCGCAAAGCCCAGGGCCGGCTCGTCGAAGG
>NZ_JAKRLB010000049.1:0-955 GCF_022664405.1 Micrococcus luteus
GGACGCGAACACCAACCCATCACCTTGAAGCAAGCAATAGGATAAGAGTGTGTGTAAGTCATCGGCCTATTAGTACTGGTCAGCTTCACGAGTCTTCAGTCCTCGCTTCCACATCCAGCCTATCAACCCAGTGTTCTAGCTGGGGGCCTCACACCCTCAAAGGGGCAAGGAAATCTCATCTCGAAGCCGGCTTCCCGCTTAGATGCTTTCAGCGGTTATCCATCCCGAACGTAGCTAATCAGCCATGCACCTGGCGGTACAACTGACATACCAGAGGTTCGTCCGTCCCGGTCCTCTCGTACTAAGGACAGACCTTCTCAAATTTCCAACGCGCGCAGAGGATAGGGACCGAACTGTCTCACGACGTTCTGAACCCAGCTCGCGTACCGCTTTAATGGGCGAACAGCCCAACCCTTGGGACCTACTCCAGCCCCAGGATGCGACGAGCCGACATCGAGGTGCCAAACCATGCCGTCGATATGGACTCTTGGGCAAGATCAGCCTGTTATCCCCGAGGTACCTTTTATCCGTTGAGCGACGGCCGTTCCACAACGAGCCGCCGGATCACTAGTCCCGACTTTCGTCCCTGCTCGAGCTGCCACTCTCACAGTCAAGCTCCCTTGTGCACTTGCACTCGACACCTGATTGCCAACCAGGCTGAGGGAACCTTTGGGCGCCTCCGTTACATTTTAGGAGGCAACCGCCCCAGTTAAACTACCCATCAGGCACTGTCCCTGACCCGGATCACGGGCCGAAGTTAGATATCCAGAGTGACCAGAGTGGTATTTCAACGGCGACTCCACGAACACTGGCGTGCCCGCTTCACAGTCTCCCACCTATCCTACACAAGTCACACCGAATACCAATACCAAACTATAGTAAAGGTCACGGGGTCTTTCCGTCCTTCTGCGCGTAACGAGCATCTTTACTCGTAATGCAATTTCGCCGAGTTCAT